>QIKC01000365.1 GCA_003232855.1 Verrucomicrobiales bacterium | reverse complement strand
GCTCTGAAGACTTGCAAGACTCAGACTGGTGCGCTGTTGAGCCTTTGTTGGGCCAAGGAGCACGGGATGACACTGATGGTGCAGGATTTGACTAACCCGATGCTGGCACAGATTCCGCATTTCTTGTTGGCCGCGAACGCGGGGACGATCATGGGTGTCGAGTCGAACGCTATGCAATTTTACCCCGCCGCTAGTCTTCCCGAACAGGCGGTTCACCCCGGATTGTTCAAGCGGAAGGGGGGCATGCTGGATGCATCGACGTTGTCTGGCGCTGGCTTTGGCTATCGGGTGGATGAGATCGAGAGGGAGCTGTCTGCGCCGGTGGTGTGAGTGCGGAAAATTACCGCTGGCTACGAGGTGCGTTGCACATGCCGCGAGCCGACGTTATAGCTGATGGCTATGAATTCTGAAATACGCAACGCGCAGGGAGAGAGAATCGATTACACGTTTCACGATGGGGGTGGCGATGTGGTGGTGGCTATCGGCCACGGTGTTACCGGGGATAAGGATCGGCCGTTGGTTGCGGGTTTGGCCTCTGGCTTGGCTGCTGCGGGGGTCTCCGCTTTGCGCTTTTCGTTTGCTGGCAATGGGGATTCGGAAGGCGGGTTCGGCGATGCTACTATTAGTAAGGAGGTCGGCGACCTCGGCGCTGTGATCGATGCCTTGAGTGCTGCGGGTAAGACGGTTTACTACGCGGGGCATAGTATGGGCGGTGCGGTTGGTGTGTTGCGCGCGAGTTCGGACGAGAGAATCAAAGCGCTGGTTTCGCTGGCTGGCATGGTCGATACGAAAAAATTCGTCGAGACGGAATTCGGCGATGTCACGCCGGGTGGTGGCGATATGTGGGAGGATGAGGATTGCCCGCTGTCGCAAACTTTTGTCGATGATTTGACGGCGATGGACACTCTCGTCGCTAAGGGTTCGGAGGTTCGCGTGCCTTGGATGTTGGTTCACGGCAGCGAGGACGATGTCGTGCTGGTGCGAGATACCGATGACATTTTCGAGAAGGCGCACGAGCCGAAGCGCAAGCTGTTGATCTCTGGGGGCGTTCAGTGAGCCTGAGCACCTCGCGGCGATGGTCGATGGCGTGGTCGGGTGGGTGAAATCGCTGTAGGGCGTCGCTTTTTTATGGGGATTTTACTTTATTTTACAAAAGTTAAGGGTTAATTGTGAAATCTTTTAATTTTTGAGAAAATGATCGATTTCACGCAGGTATTAGTAGGCTCAGGCCTCGTTTTTCTTATTGGGTTTATCGTTTTGGCGCTGCCATTGATGTTCTTGGCGAGTGGTTGGTTGCTGCCCTTGTACGAGTTGTTGTTCACTGAGGTGGCGACGGATGCGGTGCCATTGGTCGTGCGTTCGGCACCGGTGGCGAGGCGTTCGGCGGCTCCCCGTCGCTCGGTTTCGCGGAAATTGGCGGTGTCGCCTCGACCGGCGCGCAAAGTGGCGGCGAAGAAGAAGGCGGCGCCGAAGAAGAAAGTTGCGGCGAAGCGCAAGGTGGCGCCGAAGAAGAAGTCTGCGGCGGTGCCGACTGGGGCGAGGCTCGATCCGGAAATGGGTGTGGTTTTTACTAAGCGGCCTAAGGTGGTTGACGATTTGAAGAAAATTTCTGGTGTTGGCAAAGTGCTCGAGGGCAAATTGCATACCGCTGGGATTTATACCTATCGGCAGATCGCTGGTTGGAAGGTGGCGCAGATCGCGGCGTTCGATGGGCTTCTTTCGTTCAAGGGGCGGATCCAACGTGATGGCTGGAAGAGGCAGGCGGCGGCGTTGGTCAGGGCGGCGCGTGGTTAAGATTGTTTTTTCTGCGTGACCGCACCGGGCGTTTGTGTGTACCCTGCGAGCGGAGTTTAGGGGCTTTTTTTTCGTCTCTCCAATTTCCGATGCGTCACCGAATTCAGACTGGCTTATTCGCGCTCGCCCTTTATGGGGGGCTGCTGTGTGCTGGGGTCACTTTGCTCAAGCAGCCGATCGAGGCGGCGCTCTCGGAGAGCGCGGATCGGGCGCTGGCGGGTTTGGGTGCGGAGTTGACGGTGACGTTTGAGGGGCGTGACGGGTTGGTCGCCGGTGTCGTGCGCGAGCCCGGGCAATTGGCGGCGGTGGTGGCGCTGGTGGGGGAGCTGCCGGGGGTGCGGGTGGTCGAAAGCAGGGTGGAGATGGCACCGCTGGAACCGGCATCGTTTGCTGTCGAGTCGCTGGGCGAGGGTGTTTGGGCGGTCGAGGGGCGGGTTGCGAGCGAGGCGATTGCGGTTCGGCTGGAGAGCGCCTTGCGGGTGGCGTTGGGTGCGGGGGCGGAGATTGAGGGTGGGTTGATGATCGCTGATGACATCGAGCCTGCGGTTTGGGTGGAGGCGGTCGAGGGTTGGCTCGGTGCTTATCTCGATCAGGTTCCGGTGGGTGCTGGCTTCGCTGTGTTTGGCAGCGAGTTGTTGCTGGTGGGTGAGATTTTTTCGGAGGCGCGCCGCGACGAGATCCTGGCTGCGGCGCGCGGCGCGTTTATCGATAGTGGGGTGGTGCTTTCCGACGGGCTGCAACGGGTCGTCCCGGAGGAGCGGGCAACCTTTGCCATCGCGCCGCTCGCCGGTGGCGGACATTCTCTCTATGGGCAGTTGCGGGATGCGGAGCTGCGGCGTCGTCTTGTGAATTTGGTGAAAAATTCCGGTCGCGGTGGTTCGGTTGAGGAGCAGATGGAGGATGGCGACCACATCGTGGCGGCGAGTTGGGGAGGGGCTTTGATCGAGGTGATCCCCGGTTTGGTCACCGAGGTTGAAGGCTTGCAGATCGCGGTTTCGGAAGGGGAGTTTTTGATGGTGGGCGAGGTGCGTGCTGAGGTCACGCGCGAGGCGCTCGCAGAGATGGTAGGGCAGGCCTTCGATGGGTTGGAAATGAAGATCGATAATCAGCTCGCCGTGGTCGCTCCGTTGCGGCCGCCGAGTCTTGTGATCTTTCGTGGGGAGGATGGCGTGGTGCGGCTGCAGGGGCTGCTTTCCGAGGTGGCGGTGGGGCGGCCGTTCGTCGAAACGGTGCGCTCGCACTGTGGAGCGGAGGAGCCGCCGGTGGCGACGATTACCTATGGGTTGGGGGTTGGGGTGGCGCCGTGGGTGGATAAGATGGTTGGGTTGGTGCCGGTTTTTATCGGCTCGGTTCGTTGGGGGGCACTTTCGGTACACGCTGACGAGGTGGCGCTGGAGGTGGAGGTGGTTGATGCTGAGAGTGGCGATGTGCTGCGCGCTCTAGTGGAGAACGCGTTTCCGGTCGGGGAATACAAGCGGGTGATCGAGATCCGCCTCGCGGCGGTCGAGGGGCCGAGCGATGAGGATGTGATGGCGTTAGAGTCGGCGACAGCGGATACGGTGATCTATTTCGATGCGGCGAGTTCCGATTTGGAGCCTGCGCAGCGAGCGAAATTGCAAGGCTTGGTGACGGCTTTCACCGCAGTTCCCGGCGCGTCTTTGGCGTTGTTTGGCAATACTGCCGAGGGGGTTGGGGAGGGCTTGGCAAGGGTCAGGTGCGTGATGGTTCGCGATGCCCTAGAAGAGATGGGGGTCGAGTTCTTGTTGATGGAGATCGAATTGCGCGAGGGGGTAAAGAACGGGTCGGACGGGCGAGTTCACGAGAGTGCCCATCGCGTGGCGTTCGAAGTGCGCTGATCTTTTCTCGGGAGGGCTGGCGTCACTTTGGCCGACGGCGGAACATTGCCTTTAGGCTGCTGAAGAAGCTGGGGCGTGGTCGTTCGCTTACCGACGCTCGTCGGGGCGCTTCCTCGTTGGGCGAGCGGGGGGCGTCTTCGTGTTCCCGGATTGCCCGCGTGAGCGAGCGCCCGGCGGCGTGGGCGTCGTGGAGGACTTCCAGAACTTGGGTGTCGCTCCAGTAGGTCGCCGAATCCTCCTCGTCTGGCAAGTGTACAGGGGCTGGGGGCGCCGGTGCGGCTCTGCCGCCGGCGTCGGGCTCTGGTGAAATACCGGGGTCGATCATGGTCGGTGTAACTGTAGGTGATATTTCCGCAGCTTCAACAGGCCCCGCATGGGGCACAAAACAGTTACGACTGGGAATGTTCGTCGATTGATTGTCGGCGAGGGGCGGGCGAAGATCACTTCCTATGAGCGGCATTTCGGTTTGGCAGCAGCGGGGTTTTACCAAGCTATATACCGCACACGTGGCGAGCCTGCTGGGTGCATCGATGGGCACGGCGGCGATCGCTCTGCTGGCGGAGGATTTGCGCCCGGGGAAGGGAGCGAAGGTGCTGGCGGCGACGCTGGTGATTCGCATCGCGATTTTCGTTTTCCTTTCGCCGCTGGCCGGGCAGCTTTCCGATCGTCTGGGGCGGCGCACGCAAATGATCGCCACCGATTTGCTAAGGGCGGTAATGATGGGCGGGATGTTTTTTGTGACGGAGGTCTGGCAGCTTTACGTTTTGGCTTTTCTGATGCATCTCGGGTCGGCATTTTTTACTCCGGTTTATAAGGCGGTGATTCCGGGTTTGGTCGGCGAGAAGCTCTACCCCAGGGCGCTGGCTTACGGCACCATGGCTTACAATTTATCCGATATCGTCGGCATGACGCTCGGTGCGGTGGTCATCGGGAGTATTGGTTTTCGCGCCGGATTCGCGATCAACGGCGCTTCGTTTCTTATTAGTGCGGCATTGATCGCCACGGTGGTTTTGCGTCCCGTATTGGCGGTGCGGCGCGGCGGCGGCAGGGGTGCGGATCTGTTGTTCGGCATTCGCAAGATGCTGGGCGTATCGGCGTTGCGTCGCTCGCTGATGTTGACGCTGCAGGTGAGCATCCTCGGTGGGTTGGCGGTCGTTGCGACTGCAGGCTACGTGATTAATGATCTGGATATGGACGGCAAGTATTACCCTTTGGCGATGGCGGCGATGGGCGCGGGTTCGATGCTGGCGGCGCTGCATTTTAGCGCCTGCGCGTCCTGCGGGCGCCGCCGCTGGTCGTGGGTGGTATTGCCGGTGTTCTTCGCGGTGCTCGTTTCGGTCGCGTTGTTCGAAAGCTATCCGGTGTTGTTGGTTGCGTGGCTCTTTTCCGGTGCTGGCCAGGGGGTGTTCGGTATTATTTCGAATCGTATGTTGGCCGAGAACACGATCGAGGCCGAGCGGCCGCACGTTTACGCGGCGCAGTTTGCGCTGAGCCATGTCGGCTGGGGGATCACCTATCCGCTATGTGGGTGGCTGACTGCCGACTACGGCTTTGCGGTGGCGGCTTGGGCCTGCGTCGGCATGTTGGCGCTGACGCTGCTGCCTCTGATGATTTCGGCGAGGGGCGGCGGCGCTGCGCAAAGGGCGGCGTAGCTTGTCTCGCTATTCCGCGAACACGCGCGCCCAGTCGTCTTTCATATTGACGATGGTCCAGCCGCGTTTCGGGCCTTCGTCGAGGCCGCGAGCGAGTTTGCCGATATGCGAATCGCGGTCGTAGGCCCATTCGCGCTCGGCGTCGGTGTGGTGAACCAGCAGGCCGAAACGGGCACCTTTGCCGGCGGTGGTCCATTCGAGCATTTGGAAATCGCCGTCGGAATTGCCCGCAGCGAAGATGGGTCGGCGGCCGATGTGTTGATGGATGCCGATGGGTTTTCCCTCCTTGTCGTCGATGAAGTTCAGTTCGGGCAGCTTGACGAGGGCGGGTTTGCCCTCGCGGATTTCGTAGCTGGTTTTGATACTGCTGCCGACCACTTGTTCTGGGGGGATGCCGTAGGTTTCCTCGGCGAAGACGCGCACGAAGTCGATGCCGCCGCCGGTGACGATGAAGGTCTTGAAGTCGTTGGCGCGGAGGTAGGCGAGCAGTTCGAGCATCGGCTGATAGACCATCTCGTTGTAGGGGCGTCCGGTTTTTGGGTGGCGTGCGGTGGCCAACCAGTCGCGCACGCTTTGGTCGAACTCCTCGGTGGTGATCCCTGCGTGGGTGGCCATGGTCAGATCGAGCAGGGCTTTTTTGCCGCCGGCGAGCGCCTTTTTTACATCGCCATTGAGAATGGAGGCGAAGGGCTCGGTATCTTTCCACTCGGGGTGTTCGGGAGCGAGTGATTTGATGCGTTCGATGATGTAGATCAGTTGGAAATAGAGTGGTTGCTCGGCCCATAGGCAGCCGTCGTTGTCGAAGGTGGCGATGCGTGCGGCGGGGGCGACGTAGTCCGGGGAATCGGCGGTGGTGGTGCGGGCGACGAAGGCGATGATGGCTTTCTTGGCCGTGCCGTCGTTCCAGGAGGGCAGGGGGTCTGCGCTCGCGGTGGAAACCAGCGTGAGGAGGGCGAGGGCTGCGATGGCGGAGCGCCGTTTTGGTCGATTTGTTTTTAGCATCTTGCGGTGATCATATCCCCGAGAGGTGATCTTTGCAAAGCTCGGCAATCGCCAGTTAGGCATCTGGAGTCAGGGGATCCGTGCTTACCAGAACCCGGTAGAAGCGGCGCGGGGTGGCGTCGCCGTCGTGGGTTAACGTCATGTTGTCGCCGCTGGCGAGGGCGTCGTTTTCGACGGTCGTCCAAGTGCCGCCGCTCGTCAGATCGGTGCGGGTTTGTAAATGGTAGTAGCGTCCGGGGACGGTGGTGAAGGTGATGGCGTGCCCACTGCCGTCGGCGACGATAGACTGGGCGACAAAGCGCGACGCGGCATCCAGTGGATTCGTTCCTGCGGTGTCTTCGTCAGTGTTGTTAGCGCCGTCGCCATCTGCGTCTGCGGTGGGGGCGAGCAGTGTTACCGCGGAGTTGGGTAGGGCGGGGTCGGGGGCGCCGGAGCCGGACGAGGCGGAGGATGTGGAGACGACGTCGGCGACGCTGACGGCGGTGACCGTGGCGCGGTAGGTGCTGCCGAAGGTGCCGCTGAACGTGTAGCTGTGGGAGCCGTCGACGACCGTGCCGCTGGAGACGATGTTGTCGTTGTCGTCCCTGACGACGACTTGGTAGGCGGTGATGTTGTCGTCGGGGCCGCCGTTGGGGATCCAGGTGAAGGTGATCTCGTCGCCGAGTTGGTAGTGGTCTGAGAGCGGGGCGGGCGAGGGCGGCGGGGTGATGTCGTAGAGCTTGAGATATTGTGCCTCGTATGGGGCGTTGTCCCAGTCGCCCACGGTGGTCGGAACCCTCTTCAGAAACACGGTGAAACCGGTGGATTCCAAGGCCGCGCCGTCGATGCCCGCGCCCCAGAGCCAGAGCTGGTCACGGCCGGTGACTGCGGGTGGGCGGTTGTAGGCGGCGGTGTTGCGGGTGTTGTAGAGGCGGCCCGCTTTGATCCCTAACAGAGGGACTAAGCTGCCGGGAATTTTGAAGTTGTCGCTGTGGTCGTTGTCGCGGTCGAGGTTGGCGAAGGCGATGACCACGTTTTTGAACGCGGGTGAAGAGCCTGTCTCTTCGTACTTGGCGACCGCGTGGATTTGGTCGTTGCCGCCGTCGCCGTCGAGGAACCAGCGGTTGCTGGCGCGCAGCGCGGGGTTTTCCCTGCGTGCGGAGAGCAGGCCGGCGTAGACGTTGTAAAGCTGGTCGTTGCCGAAGTCTGTGTCGTCCCAAATCGGCATCATCGAGTTCCAGCGTTTGAAGTGGGCGATCTGTTTGCCGAAGTTGATTTCGTAGTGCTGGTAGCCGAAGGTGCGGCTGATGCCCAGCTCCTGCCCAGGGAACAGCATGGTCAGTCCGTCGTTGGTCGCGGTGACGGCGGTGCGCACCACGGCCTCCCATGGATCGACGTAGTTTTCCTCGTCGTGCGAGGAGGTGTTCATCAGCACCAGCGCCTGCCCGTAGGCGGTGCGCCGACTTTGGAAAATGTCGCGGTAGGAAAATTTGTTCGTGGCTGCCCTCAGGGGGAAGACGATGTTTTCGTTGAGGATGTCGAAGTGGCGCGCGGAGCGGTAGGTGACGGCGCCGCCGTCGAGTGATTCGCTCATCATTACGAAGCCCCATTTTTTCTCGCGAGCGACGTTGATCATGTATTCCCAAGCCCGCGGCGGCAGACCCTGGCCGAAGTCGCAGCGCAGGCCGTCGATGCCCGCAGCGTCCCAAGCGGCGCGCGCGGCGGCGTCGCCGTCGGAGGGCACGGAGTTCCGGTTGGCGCCGTCCGGGCGGGTGTTTTCTAACCAGTGCAGCGCGTATTCTGCGAAGTAGTCCCAGACGCGGTGGGTGACGTTGCGCGCCGTTCCTCCCTGGGTGAAATCGGACGCGGTCCATTCCGCGTCGCCGAAGTCGAACCAGTCGCCCTCGTTGATGTAGGTGTTGATTTCGGAGGCGCCGTCGTGTTCGACCAGCGCGTCGTAGCGCCCGAAGTAGACGTCTCTGACGTCCTGCCACTTACCGAAATCGAAGCGGTCGGGGCCGGGCGCGATGTCGCCGGCACCGGTGGCGCGGTCGCCGTAGTTCTCGCCACTGGGGTTGTTCGCCGGGTCGTAATCGCGCGAGAAGAAGCGCGCTTCGCGGTTGCGGATTTCGTCGCTGGCCGCCCAGCTGGAGCCGTCTGGCTCGAACAGGTCGACACCTTGCTCGGCGAGTTCGACGTCGAATGCGGTGTGGTTGTACGGCGCGTCCAACATGATTCCGACCCCCTTGGCATCGGCTGCGGCGACAAACTCTCCCCATGCGGTCATCGCCGTCGCCCGATTTTGGGCGAGGGTGTTCGAGCCGCTGTAGTTGGCCGACATCAGCTCGTTGACGGCGAAGAAATTTTTCACCGAGTAGGGGCTGCCGGGGTCGTAGGGAGGCGTGGCGGAACCGTAGCCGCCGGACGGCTCGCGACCGTCGATACCGGTCGGGTGGATCGGTTGGAACCAGAGCCAGTTGCAGCCGAGGTCGGTGAGGTAGTCGAGATCCCAACGGTTGTTGCTGGAGTGTGGTGCGCCCGGCGCGTTGTGCAGATCCTCCAGCGTCGAGCGGTCGGCGAAGCTGTCGCCGTCGGCCTCGATGTTGAAGACGTTGATTTCGTAGAGGGCGATGTCGCGGGCGGCTACCGGCGATACGACGATGCAGTGGTCACGCAGGCCATACCAGATCCAAGCGCCGCCGGGGGAGGTGCGGTAGCGGGCGGTGGCGCGGTAGGCGCCGGTCTTGGCGGCGGGGATGGTTAGTTCGTACGTGCCGGTGCCCGCGTTGAAGTTCATGGCGAAGGCGGTGTAGTAGTGGCCGGTGATGGGGTCGGCGTCGGCGGCGCTCGAGGTGATGCTTCCGCCGTCGATCGGCACGATGCCATCGGCGATGCCGTCGTTGTTTTTATCTGTGCGCGCCAAGTCGCGGCGGTTCAGGTTGGTGAAGATCTCGGCGCGATCGACGGCGCCGCTACCGGGCGGGTCGAAAGTGAAGGTGATGTCTCGGGTGTCGCCGACGATCTCGTCGATGTAGACGTGGCTGGTGGTGTATTCCGCGTTCTGCGTCGTGTGACCGGGGGCATCGACTGTGAGTATGCCGTCCGCTAGGGCGTTGTTGAGAGCGGCGGTGGCGAGGAGCAGGAGAACGAGGGGTTTCATGTCTTCTTTGGGGGGTGAGGGGCGAAGGGTGAGGCCACCAAGAGACATACGGGTAGGGCAAAAACGCTCGAATTGCACCCACAGATTGTGTGTTTGCCTCACCGGCGCTTGGGGTGTCGCCGGTGACTCTGTCGGGGATGTGGAGTGGATGGTCGTCGGCTCAGGCTGAGAGTGCTTTGGGCTCGCTGCCAAAGCTGTAGGGATCGACGTTGAGGAGTTCGACCTTGAGCTTGGCTAGACTGGCGTTCTGCACTTGGCGGACGCGCTCCCGGGT
>QIKC01000057.1 GCA_003232855.1 Verrucomicrobiales bacterium | reverse complement strand
TAATCCACCACGCCATCGTCATTCAGGTCAAAAGGCGTGATTTGATCGACCGCCGCGAGGAAAGGCACAGTGGGCGATATATGGATGATCGCTGCGTCGAGCGACGTCCCGCATGTCAGAAATTGCGCGGCGAAGGCGCAAGCGGAAAGCAGAAATCTTTTCGGTTGGAGTAGTTTGCCGATCATCATTCATGTAAATACAATGCAAATACATTCACGTCAAGAGGCATTTGGTAAATTTTGGTCAGTTACCGGGCGGTAGCGTGGCAAGCGCCGCTTCCTCGCAGAAGTGTAGGCTGTGGATTGTGCTCTCTGGCGGCGGAGTCAATCCAGTTGGATTACTCGGAAAAATTCGCGATTGGCACCGGGGGTTGCTTGCACGACATGGCTTGTGATTTCCTTGATCGCCACAATATCGACGCTGGTCGATTGCCAGGTGATCAGGTCGCTGGAGCGTTCGATGCCGTAGGTGGCGCCGACGTTGCTTCCCCACTGGATGGTGTAGTCTCCACCAACCCCGGTCGGGTCGATAGCCAAAATTCTGAATGGGATATCGACCGCCAGTGCTCCGACGATGACGATCGAGACGGGTTGGGAGCCGACCAGCGCCATCTGGTCGGGATCGAGCTTAATCGTCACCTTGTAGAGGCCGTCGATCCCGAAGGAGCTGCCATCTCCAGGAATCAGGACTTGCTCCACATTGTCGCGATCGTTGTCGCCAGTTGTCGCCGCTTGACTCGGATTTTCTGGGTCGAGAATCCATGGTTCATGAAGGGTGGTCGTAGGAAGTGGGCCTTCAATGGTCATGTCGAGATCATTGACTAGCCTCGAAGTGTTATCATCGATCATTCCCAGGATGGCTTGGCTGCCTGCAGGATCTGTCCAGCAGAGCGTCACTGCAATGGAGTTGCCGAAATCAGGAGCGCCCGAGTTGTTGATCGGAGGATTCTGTTGGAAACCTCCATTTTCGTTGGTGTTATCCCGCAGGATATGAAACTCGATGGTGTCGCCATCCTCCATCACGGTTTCTTTGATAATTTGGTGGGAATGGAGAACCTCGGGTTCTGTATCAAAATGGAGCAGTTGCGCGGAGGTCCAGGCGTTGAAACGTCCCCAGCCGATTTCGTAGGTCGGCCCAACCTTCCGGCCTGGCCCGGCGATGGCAATCGCTTTCAAGGTAGATGCGAGCGGGCTGTCAGCAGTGATCCCCCGCCGCTGATCCCAAAGTTCGAGGATCAGGTTGAGACCGCCGGTCACCACTGGCGCTGCGAAGCTCGAACCTGTGATTTCACCGTAGGAATTCGCCAAATATGCTGAACTGCCATCGTCGTCTGCGAGCAGATCAGGTTTAATTCGCCCATCATCGGTGGGCCCGCGGGCGTTTCTCGATGAGACGGTAAGAACGTTTTTGCTACACGCCTGAGGCAGGATGGTGTCGAATTCGTCGCGGGGGTTCCCGATGTCTCGACCATCGTCGTCGCGTTCGAGGGAATTAGCGGATACCTCAGCAGAAGTGAGGAGGGTGCCAGCTGGAAAGCCCAGAGGGAATACCGTGTGTGATATTTGCGAGAAATTTCTAGGTCCATGATCGTCCGGTTCTGGGGCTTGCCCAGAGAGATTTGCACTGTCGTTTCCAGACGCCCAGACCGGCAGGTAGGTTTGGGCGGTGTGAACCAGATCGTCGATATCGACGCTTTCTGAGCGGTAGGCACCAAGCTTGTAATCCTCCCTGGTACCCTCGAGCCGGTGGATCAGATGGCCGTACCAAAACCAGTCGAATGATCCTTGTGGACGCTGCCACCCGCAGATCGTTCCATACGAGTGATTTGAGAGGCGTAGATCGACTGTAGGATTAGACAATAATAGGAGCATATCAAACAGATCTTCATCATTATCATAAGCGAGCAGTGTCGAGCCGTAGCTGATGCCGCGGCCTTGTTCTGGGAAAGGGATGCTACCGGGAGGAGAATTTATGTTCCCTGGTTCGAGGATGCTGGGATCCCCTGCGCCGACGAGTATCGCTGCCACAGCGGTGGCATGATCATTGATTGCAACTCCGGGATCCAGATTCTGCACTCGGCTCGGGGCGCCCCCTGCGCCGTCGGGGTCGAACTGTTCGTGGCTGGCGTCCACCGAGCCGGTGTCCCACATGGCGAGCACCCTTCCGGATCCCGTGAGATCCCAGTTATAGGGGAAGGCAGTTTCCCCAATGATTCCCCCCGGCCAGAGATGCCTCAACACAAAATTCTCGTCTGCCTGCCTGACATTGAGCGCACTGTTCCATTCCGGGCGACCATCGACGACATCCGCGGGGCGGCGGTTGCGGAGAGGCTCTGGAAGCTTGTCGCCGTAATCCCGCATGAAGTCGTCGACCCGCTGCTGCCGGGCGGCAACTTTGATCCGTTGCTCATCGAGTTTGTCATCCAGAGCTATCTGGCGGGCGGCTCTACGCTGCGCGCGGGTGGTGGGTTTTCCACTGTCGTCGCGCAGACCTCGGTTGAGCCAGGGGGCGTGTCGGGCTCGTGCCCGCTCCATCCCTTTGATTTTGGCGCGAAGCCGCTTCGCGCGCGCGTCGAGTTTGGTTCCCGGAGCTGGGTTTTTGGCGAAAGGATCGAGACCGAGCGCCATTTCGAGATAAGCCGGCATCCCGTCGCCGTTCAGATCCGCCATCGGCTCGGAGGCATCGACGCCCGGATATTTCGTTGCCCACGCATCATCCCAGCCATCGCTGTCGGCGTCGACCATCTTGGTGGTTCTGCCTGTGGATGGTGCTGCGATGCCTGAAGGGGCGCCTCCGGCGAGAACGAATACCGTGACACATGCCCAGATGGCGAGTGTTCCTGTTCTGTGATTTGAGCCTGATTTTTTCATAATGGGTTATTTGCGTTCGGTTCTGACGGGCGGCGGCGCCCCTCCTTTCGCGCATTCGCGAAGATTCAAGCCATTCTCTAACAGATTGTCGATACTTTTTTTGGCGATGTGGCGCCATATTTTGGCCTCGCTGATCCCGAGTTCGAGAGCCGCTTTCTCCACCCGAATCTTAATTTCGGGATCTGCGAGGAAGGTCATCATGGGTTCTTCGCCTTCCTCCCGGCTGGTGACGAGGGGTGTCATGGGGAAATGTAGTGCAAAGAACTACAACTGTTTTTGATGTTGTAAACCAAAAATCATCATAGGGTGCGACAGAATGATCGAGAGAAAGGGCGTCCCCGTCAGTTTCAGGGTAGATCCGGAGTTGGATGCTGCTTTCCGTGAGGTGTGCGCGATGTATGCGACGAGCCGTTCGCAAATGATGCGGCGCCTTTATGAGGCCTTCGCTAGTGAGGTGAAGAAAAACGGCATGGTCATTCCCGACGTGTGGGTGAGCGAACTTTTGGGAACAGTCGACGGCCGGACGTCGGGCACGGAGCAAGGCGCTGATCCTCAGAGCGTCCAAGGGGGCAGGCTCTAGATGTCCTGCCTATCGATTTTCAGAATTCAGATCAGAGAGAGTGCTGCAGGCACCTGAATGGTTACTGAAAACCTCTAAAAATGGGGAATGTCGGATGATTTGCTCCGCCTCGCTGATTCGAGGTGGTGGCTGTGCCGTTCGGCTCACTTGGCCAGCGTCCCGGAATAGACGTTCATCGTCTCGCCGCGCAGGAAGCCGACCAAGGTCTGGCCCGATTCGCGGGCGAATTCGACGGCCAGCGAGCTGGGCGCCGAGATGCCGGCCACCGTTGATAGGCCGGCGGCGAGCGCTTTTTGCATCAATTCGAAAGAGACGCGGCCGCTGAGCATGAGGGTGTGCTCGGTGAGCGGCAGCTTGTTTTCTAACAACGCGTAGCCGATCACTTTATCCAATGCGTTGTGGCGGCCGACGTCCTCGCGAAGCACGAGAATTTCCCCGTCGCGGTCGAAGATCGCGCTGGCGTGTAGGCCGCCGGTTTTGTCGAAGGCGGCTTGCGCGGTGCGGAGTTTTTTTGGGTAGCCCGCTAGTTCGGCGGGTGTGATGCGGGAGGTGTGGGTGATTTTGGGAAAATTTCCGAACACGGCAGCGATGGTGGCCTTGCCGCAGATGCCGCAGCTCGAGGAGCTGAACACGTGGCGGGTGAGGCTGGAGAGATCGATTCCGTCACCGTTAGTCAACAGCACATCGATGACGTTGCCGATTTCCTCTGGGTGATCGGCGCGGGCGGGGCATTCGGAAATTTCGAAGAGCTCGTCGGGCGTGGTGATTAGCCCTTCGCTGAGCAGGAAACCGGCGGTGAGTTCTCGGTCGTGGCCGGGGGTGCGCATGACGACGGCGACGCTCTGTCCCTCGATGCGAATTTCTAGCGGCTCTTCGCGGGCGACGTGGTCGCGGGTGGTGAGGCTCCCTTGTGGGGAGATTTTTTCGATGTCGAAGGCTCGCCAGCTGACGGGTTGGGGCTCGGTGCTCAATTTGTGAGCGGGTTCCAGACTTCGGCGAAGCCCAGCCCCTGGAAGTCTTTGGTGTTGGCGGTCGCGAAGTGGGTCACGCCATGATGTTGTAAGGTGAGGGCGAGGCGGACATCGAAAATGCGCCGTCTTGCAAAGTTTTTCTGCCTTGCGAATGCCCAAGCATTTGTCATAACCGGGGCGTTCTCGGTTAATCGCCATCTGGGATGGCGGCGGTAGCGATCGCATTCGACTACGGCTTGTTCGGGCGAGAGCGGGTTGGCGAAAATCGCACCATTGCGCAACAGGCCGTAGTATTCGACTAGGGCGAGTTCGGCGATCGTGATATCGTCACGGGTCGCACAGTCGTTAATGAAGGCGCGAGCTTTGTCGTGCCCCGGAGCGCCGGAGTCGAATGCGTACAGGAGCAGGTTGGTATCGAAGGCGATCAATTTGCATCCTCCTCGCCGGGGGTGTCGATCCCGATTTTGCGGAGCAGATAGGCATCGTTATCCGAGTCGATGTGATCCTGTAGGCGCGCGTGATCAAAGCCGTGGCGGATGCCGAAATCTCTGGGCTCCGGCAGACACCACTGAGCGTCCGGATTCGGAGGATAGCGCGCGATGATGTACTCGATGCCGCGTCGGACGACCTCGGCAAAGCTCATCTCCCGTTCTTTGGCAACTCGCTTCGCCTCAATATAGAGAGGCTCAGGGATTTGAATCTGGGTTTTTACCATGATGGCAAATTGCCACATTTTCTATTTAAAGCAAGCAGGACTCAATCGGCATGCGGGCGATTGAGGTTTCTGAAAAAGTCGGTTTCGTGGTCGGCGATCGGGCGTGGGACGAGTAGCCCTTCGGCGATGGCTTGGCGGTTGAGGGATTGCAGCGCGAGTTGGTTGGCGTCGAGCCTCGTTTGCGCCAGCGGCAGAAGTTCGGCGGGGTAGACGGCGACGAGGGGTTCGAAGGTGCCGTTGCTGTTCTGTGGGATCACGCCGCTGCCGACGTAGGCCAGCTCGCCGAGGAAGTTCAGCGGCATGTCGGGGAGATCGACGGCGAGCACTAACAAGCGTCCGATCTTGGTGGCCTGGAGGCAGCTGGCCAGGGCGCCGAGTGGGCCGCGGTCGGGTTCGGAATCGACGACGACTCGGTGGACGGTGTCGAAGTGTTGGTCGGCGTTGGCTGAGATGATGATCTCGGAGGGCATGAGCGCTTCGATTTTGGCGAGTTGGTGTTGCCAAAGCGGGGTGCCGTCGATTTTGAAAAATGCTTTGTCTGAGCCGAAGCGCTGCGAGCGGCCGCCGGCGATCAGTGCTGCTGCGAAGGGGGTGTTCATTTCGGTGGGGTTGAGTTAGGGTGCAGGGTGCCCGTGCTGAGGATCTTCGCGCGTAGGCCGCCGCGTCCCTTCAGTGCCTTTTCGGCGCCTTCGGCCACGGCGCCGTTCATCCAGTGGCAGGGGCTGGCTTCGACGGTTCCTAGAAAATCGATGCCGCCCACGTTGAAGCGCTCGCCGATCAGCGCGTTCAAATCGGTGCCTTCGACGAGGACGTTGCGACGGAATATCGAGGCGGGTGTCGTGGCGAGTTTGAACTCGCTGCACATCTCGCGGTAGACTTCCATGGAGAAGAAGGTGATTTGTCCTTTGTAGTCGGGTTTGTAATCATAGAAGCGGTCACCGACGATGCCTTTGCTGGCGACGCATTGTGCCTCGACGACTTCGATCATCGGCGTGTCGCCGGGAGGCTTGCCGTGGTTGCCGTAGAAATTGTGCGCCGGGGAGATGTAGATGTGGCGGATTTGCATTGAGTTTTAAGTTTCAAGTTTCAAGTTTTAAGTGAGGATTACTGATAACTGGTTAAAACGGTAGGGTGCCGGGGAGCTCGTTACGTGCGGCTAGTTGGTCGATGCCGGATTGGACGTTGGATTCGAGGGTTGCGGTGAGATTGCGGATGGCGGTTCGGGTGTTGGTGTTGAAGGCGTCGAGGTGGTCGCGCAGGTCGATGGGTTCGCCTATTTGTACGAGGGCGCGACGCTTGCCTTGCGGCGGGTGGCATTGGGAGGTGACGTCTTCGAGCAGGCGGGAGGTGGTCTCTGCGACTCGGTCGAGGGTGGGATTTCCGGCGGCGTAACCACCGGAGTATCCCAAGATGCGCAGGGCGAGCATGGCCTCGTCAGCCCAGTGGGCGGCGGCGCGGTGATCGACCTCGCGATCCGTTCCGGTGCGTATCGCGTGGACGGTGGCGCGAATTTTGCGGACGCGCCCGGTGAGGTCATCGCTCGGGAGCGGGGAGAGGTCCATTTTTGATTCCAAGGATTGGATAATTTGTTCGGCGGCACGATCGATCTGCACGTCGGCCAGCAGCGCGTCTTCGGATGGCACGTAGCCTCTTTGTTTGAGAAAGCGGTGGAGCGCGATGATGCCGATGCGTTTGAGTTCGCTGGTGACCGGGGCGTTGCGGTCGAGTTCCGTATCGAAGCGGGTGGCGATCGTCGCGAGCTCTGAGAGCACTGCCGGGCGCACGTTTTCAATGTAGGAGTATTTGAGCGACACCGGGACGGCGTAGATCGGGGTTTCGCTACCGAGGCTCTTTTGGGTGCGCAGGGAAATGTAGGCGGCGCCTTCGACAAAGGGGGTGACGCGGTCGTTGCACAGGTAGACGTTTCCCTCGGGGAAGATGACCAGTGGGTATTTGCCGCGTTCGAGGATGGCCGTGGCGCATTTCATCGACTTTCGGTCGCCGCCTTCGCGGTCGACGCTGAACGCGCCGGTGCGTTGCATGACCCAGGCGTCGAGCTTGCTGCGGGTGAACACGTCGTAGGCGGCCATGAAGGCGGGTTTTACTCGCAAGCGGCGGCAGACCTCCGTCATCACTTGCGGATCGGAGTGGGTGGGGTGATTTGGCAGCAGGACGAAGCGGGCGTGACCTTGTTTGCGCAGGCGGGCGAAGGTGTCGGTTCCGTGGAGGTCGATGCGCTCTAGCAGATGGTGCTTTCCGGGGAGGATGAAGTGGCGGTTGGCGAAGCGCGCCAGGCCGATGACGAGTGGGTTCGGTTTTGGTGGAACGAACTCGTAGGGGAGATCTGAGAAGTCGAGCATGGGCCAGCGGCGGGGCAGGGGGTGCTTGTGGGTGCGCCGGTAACCAGTAAGGGCGGCAGCCTGTCGGGGGAAATGGAAATGCCGCCCTCTCGTGGCGGCGGAACGGCTGCGATCAGGGGTCGCCGAATTTAGCGATGCTGACCTTGCGTCGCGTAACTTTCTGCTGGTGCTCGATGGAGTCGCTATTGATGGCCAAAAAGTGTTCTTTGGAGCTCCTCTCGGGGCGATTTCGCAAGCCCATGAGCACGAGTTGAGCCGATCCGAGGCGAACGAGATCGTGCGGATAAGGGCGGAAGCGAACCGTGAGCGCAAGCGGGAGGTGCTCGCCAATCGACCACATCCCACCCAAAGGCCAGCACACCGTCCGCTACTACGGCATCTACTCCAACAAATCCCGCGGTATCACCCCGCGCAGCTCCGCCCACATCCTCCGCCCTATAAAAACCAAACCACCCTCGAGACCTCCAACAGCCACCCAGATACTCCTCATCCCACCGCCTCCCAAACGCAGAGCCCGCGACATGCGCCCCCTCTGGCGCGACCTCATCCTCAAGGTCTGGGGCGGCGACCCTCTCCAATGCCCCTGCTGCAAGGGCACGATGAAACCCGTCCGCACCTTCATCCGGCGCGAAGAAATCGAATTCTTCCTCCGCCTCCACGGTCTGTGGGAGGGAATTGTTTGTCTTCCATGCCCGTCGCCCCCGCCCTTCGACATCGACACCATGGAACCCATCGAGCCACCCTGGCAGGCGATCAAGGAATGGATCCCCGATGATGAACCGGACCCGAACTGGTTCAATCAGGAAAGGAAGCCTGTAGGGGATGATTCCAGGCAGTATGACCAAAGCCCCACTTGGCGACCAATCCGATCAGGGGACAGACCCCTAGCGATCGCTACATCGTTAACGAAGGCATCTTTATCGCCTTCGTCGAAGCCGCGCAGGCCGACGCCATCATCGCCCACCTCCACCAGCACCCCCTACGGTAAAGACGCCGCCATCATCGGCCAAGTCATCACCGACTACCCGGCATCGTCGTCCTAGACCTAGAAAACGAGATCGGTGGTCGCCGCCCGCTCAACTTGCTGCCCGGTGAGCAGTTGCCAGTGCGCCGTCGAGCTGCACAACCCTGCTGGGTGGGAGACCCAGCACAACAAACCCATGAGAGAAAATAAAGTTGGTAACTCAAGCGT
>QIKC01000076.1 GCA_003232855.1 Verrucomicrobiales bacterium | reverse complement strand
CACACCTTGGTCAACTGATCCTCACCGGGGTGCCCGGCACCTCGCTCGACGCCGACACTGCGGCGCGCTTCAAAGCGATCCAGCCAGGCGGGTTCATCCTGTTCGGCAGGAACATCGAATCGCCGACGCAGTTGCGCAAGCTCATCGACGACCTGCGCGACCTGAGCCAAGTCGAACCGATCATCACCATCGACCAAGAAGGCGGCCGCGTCTCACGCCTGCGGCTCATCGGCAACGAACCGCCCAACGCCCAGGCTCTGCGCGACAAAGCCGACCCCGAGCTGATCAAACGCCACGGCAAACTCACCGGCCAGATATTGAACCTCTTCGGCTTCAACCTCGACCTCTGCCCAGTGCTCGACATCTCCCACGACGACGACGCCGACAACTCCCTCAAAGGCCGCTGCTACGGCCGCGACACCCAGGAAGTCATCAACAACGCCGGCGTATTCAACCGCGCCCTGCGCGAACAAGGCATCCTCTCCTGCGGCAAGCACTTCCCCGGATACGCCCACGCCGGATGCGATGCCCACGAATCACTGCCCGTCATCGACCGCAGCCGCGAACAAATCGAAGCCGAAGAGCTCACCCCCTTCCGCACGCTGCTCCCCGAGCTCGACAGCATCATGGTCTGCCACTCACACTACCCCGCCTTCGACCCCGATTCCCCGCGCCTGCCCGCCTCCCTCTCACACAACATCATCACCCGCCTACTCAGAGATCAGCTCGGCTACGACAACGGCCTGGTGATGACCGACGACCTCGACATGGGCGCCATCCTCAACGAGGTCGGCTTCGACGAAACCATCACCGGCGCGATCCGTGCCGGCAACGATTTGGTGATGATCTGCCACCGCATCGAAATGGTCGAAAAAGCCGCCGCCGCGCTACGAAAAATGCCCGACATCGAAGTCACCGACGCCCTCGAACGTGTCCACAAAACGAAACGGCGCCTGCGCCCCGCCGCCACTTTCAGCACCACCGCCTTCGAAGAAATCGACGCCGCCATCTGGGATCTGCGCGTCGATACGCTCGGCGAGGAACGCGCCGCCATCCTCAGCGTCGAAGACGGCAAACGCAGCCCCGTCGAAACCTACTAACACACCCTCACACCAGATCACAATATGCTAGCAGAAGTCGAACAACTCCTCGTCCTCCAAGACCGCGACCGCCGCATCAACGAACTGTCGGCCGATCTCGAGCGCCTGCCGCACGAGGAAGAAGGCGCCAAATCCCGGCTCAACGGCGACCAAAAATCCGTCGATAGCACCCGCGCGACGATCATGGAGAACGAGGTCGCTATCAAAAATTTGGAACTCGACATCGACACCCGAAAAGACACCATCGCCAAGCTCAAGGTTCAACAATACGAGACCCGAAAAAACGAAGAGTTCCAGGCACTCAACCACGAAGTCGATCGCTACGGCGAGGAGATCACCAAACTGGAAGATTCGGAGCTCGAACTCATGGAGACCGGAGAGACGCTATCCGCACAGCTCGCCGCCGCCACCACAACGCTAGAAAAGACCCAAGAGGCGGTCGATGCCGAACTCGCCCTAATCGCCGCGCGCAGAACCGAGTGCGAAGCCCAGCTCGCCGAGACCAAAGACGACAAATCGAAACTCGCCGAACAAATCGACACCGACCTAATCGAGGAATACGACCGCATCTTCGCCAACAAAAAAGATTACGCCGTCGTGCCTCTGAATGGCGAGAACTGCAAAGGCTGCCACATGCGTGTGACACCGGCCACCGCCGGCGCCGCCCGCGCGGCGAAGCAAATCGCCCACTGCGACCAATGCGGGCGCTTCCTCTACGCCGGATAAATACGAAACGCCCACGCCAGTCTCGAAGAGAAATTTTCGATCCTCATTGCCCAAAAAAGGTACAATTGTACCTTTTTTGGGCAATGAGGGCAGATTTCGGTTCAGCCGGGTTCTCTTTTCCAAACGGATCTGAAGAGTTGCTCCAAGTTCCCGCATTCTGAAGCTATCCCATGCATCAGCCCTAGAAACCGCCGGAGAACTGCCGAAAATCGGTGCTATACTGTCGGCCACTCATGCAGCAGCCTTCCCCATTTAGCCCCGTCGACGAACTGATCAGCGATTTTCGCGCTGGTAAAATGGTGATCGTCACCGACGACGCCGACCGCGAAAACGAGGGCGACCTCATCGTCGCCGCCGAAAAAATAACGCCGGAGATCGTCAATTTCATGGCCAAATTCGGCCGCGGTCTGATCTGCGTGCCGCTGTCGGAAGAGGCCGCCACACGCCTCGAACTGCCGATGATGGTGCCCAACAACCGCGAGTCGTTCCGCACCAATTTCACCGTCTCCGTCGATGCCGCGCGCGGCATCACCACCGGCATCAGCGCCGCCGACCGGGCGGCCACCATCCGCGTGCTGGCCGACGAGGCCAGCATCGGCCAGGATCTCGTGCAACCCGGCCACATTTTCCCGCTACAGGCCAAAGCCGGCGGCGTCTTGCGCCGTGCCGGACACACCGAGGCAGCGGTCGATCTCGCCCGACTGGCCGGCCTCTCCGAAGTCGCGGTGATTTGCGAAATTCTCAACGACGACGGCTCCATGGCGCGCCTACCCGAGCTGGAAACCATGGCCGCAGAACACGGGCTCAAAATTGGCACCATCGAGAACTTGATCCAATATCGGCGCAAACGCGAAAAACTGGTCGAACACGAAGAGACGGTCAAACTGCCCACCGAATGGGGCGACTTCGATCTCCACATGTACCGCGCCAGCTTCGACGACGAAGTCCATCTAGCGTTGGTCAAAGGGCAAATCGATCCCGACCAACCGATCCTCGTCCGCGTCCACTCCGAATGCCTCACCGGCGACGTCTTCGGCTCCAAGCGATGCGACTGCGGCGGCCAACTGCACACCGCCATGAAACGCATCTCCGAAGAGGACTCGGGCGTCCTTCTCTACATGCGTCAGGAGGGACGCGGCATCGGCCTGCAAGCGAAAATCCACGCCTACAAGCTCCAGGAACAAGGCTACGACACGATTGAGGCCAACGAAAAGCTCGGCTACCCCGGCGACATCCGCGACTACGGCGTCGGCGCCCAGATCCTCTACGACCTCGGCGTACGCAAAATTCGCCTGATGACCAACAACCCTAAAAAGGTCATCGGCCTCGACGCGCACAAACTCAGCATCGTCGAGCAAGTCCCGGTCAGGGAGCCGGCGAACCCGCACAACGAGCGCTACCTCGAAACCAAACGCGACCGCATGGGGCACAGCCTCTAAGAGACGGTTGCTTTTTGAGGACTCCGCACGCACTGTCCCCCGCCACCTCCCCGGAAACCACACATGTCCGTCACCTCCCTTCCCCGCCGCCCCAGAAGCTTCGGCTCACGTCGCTCCATCGCCATCGTCGCCAGCCTCTACAACGATGAGCTGGTCGCCCCACTCATCGAATCGACCATCGCCGAGCTAAAACAGCTCGACCCAACCCTCGGCGTCTCCATCTACCGCGTGCCCGGCGCCTTCGAAATCCCCGTCTGCACCAACCAGATATTGAGCCAGACGAACCCCGCCTGCGTGATCGCCCTCGGCGTCATCATCCGCGGCCAGACCGCCCACGCCGACCTCATCGGCAAATCGGTGACCGACGCGCTGCAAAATATCGCCCTCGCCCAGCGCACGCCGGTGATCCACGAAGTTTTGTTAGTCGCCGACGAGGAGCAAGCCGCCGACCGCTGCACCGGCGATAAAAACCGCGGCACCGAGGCCGCCAAAGCCGCAGTCACCATGATCGACCTCTTCGCCAAATTGAAAACCGCTGCCGAAGACGCTTTACCCAATAAATCCGCCCGCGCCAATGGGTAAGAGGCGGGATGGCCGCGAGGCCGCGATACAGTTCCTCTTCAACCGCGACCTCGACAACGATCTCGGCGAGGACGACCTCGGGACTTTTTTCAAACTGCGACTCGCTAAGGTCGGAGTGCAGAAATTCGCCGCCGTACTCATCAGCGGCGTCATCGCGCACCAGACGGACATCGATGCCCGCCTCGCTGCAGGCATCGAAAATTTCGAGATGAAACGCCTCTCGGTGGTGGATCGCAACGTCCTCCGCCTCGCCGTCTACGAGATGTTCCACTGCGATAGCGTGCCGCCCATTGTCGCCATCAACGAAGCCGTGGAGATTTCCAAACGCTTCGGCACCGAGGACTCGGGACGCTTCGTCAACGGCGTCCTCGACCGCATGAAATCCGATATCACCCGCCCCCTGCGCTAATTTCAGACCTGGAAATATGGCGGGCTTGTTCAAAAAAATCTTCAATCGCTTCTCGAGGGAAAAGATCGATTGGGACGAATTGGAAGAGAGCCTCATCGGCGGCGACCTCGGAGTGCGCATGTCGATGGGCATCATCGACCGCCTGCGGGCCCTGGGTCGCAAACTCAAACCCGAAGACGTCATCGACGTCTGCCGCCAGGAAATTCGCGCCATCCTCCCCGCCGACGCCCCGCCCATCACCCCCCTCGGCGACCGGCCGAAGGTCATCCTAGTGGTCGGCGTCAACGGCACCGGCAAGACCACCTCCTCCGCCAAGCTCGCCAAACTGCTCAAAGACTCCGGCCACAGCGTCATGCTAGCCGCCGCAGACACCTTCCGCGCCGCCGCCATCGAACAACTCGAAATCTGGGCCGGGCGCCTCGACATCCCCCTCGTCAAAAGCCAGTACAAAGCCGACCCCTCATCGGTCTGCTTCGACGCCCACAGCGCCGCGATCGCGGCCAACGTCGACTTCCTCATCTGCGACACCGCCGGGCGCCTGCACACGCGGCACAACCTGATGCAGGAACTCAGCAAAATCAGCCGCACCCTGGCCAAGCGGGACGACACCGCCCCGCACGAGACGCTGCTAGTGGTCGATGCCACCACCGGCTCGAACGCGCTCTCGCAGGCCAAAGAATTCAAAGCGGCCGCCGACCTCACCGGGCTGATCGTCACCAAGCTCGACGGCTCCGGCAAGGGCGGCGTCGTCGTCTCCATCGCCCAGGAACTCGACGTACCCACCCGCTTCATCGGTCTCGGCGAACGCGCCGAGGACTTTGAGCGCTTCGAGGCCGAACGCTTCGTCGAACAGATCCTCTGATCCCGACGCGACAGAATTCCCTGTCATTTCAGCAAGTTTCGAATAAGGGGTTAGGCCATGTCCGAAGCACCCGCCAAACCCAAGTTCAACCGCAAGAACCCGCTACTTGCGAAACTGAAAAATTCGCGCCTGCTCACCGGCGACTGCCCCAAGAAAACCACCTGGCATTTCGATATCGACCTGCTCGGAGCCGGTTTGGAATACACCCCGGGCGACTCGCTCGCCGTGCTGCCGCAAAACGACCCGGAGCTGGTCGGCGAGCTGCTCGCCACCCTCGGATTCAGCGGTGACGAACTCGTCCCCAACCCGGCCAAAGAAGAGGTGCCGATCCGCACCGCGCTGACCGGAAACTACGCCATCACCACCCCCGATAAAAAATTGCTGAAAGCCATCGCCGAGCGCGCCCCCGACGCCGCCTGGGCCGACCTGCTCGAACCCGACAAAAAAACCGACCTCGCCAACTTCCTCTGGGGACGCGATGTCATCGACCTACTGCGCGCCCACCCCGAAGTCACCTTCGAACCCGCCGACTTCGTCGCACTGTTGAAAAAACTCAACATTCGCCTCTACTCGATCGCCTCCAGCCAGGCCGCCAACCCTAACGAAGTTCAACTCACCGTCGCCCTCGTCGAATACCACAGCCACGAACGCAAACGCCAGGGCGTCTGCTCCAGCTGGCTCGGCCAACGCATCGGCTCCGACACGCCGATCCCCTGCTTCGTCACCCCCGGAAAAGGCTTCCGCCTGCCCGCCCCGGACCAGGACATACCCGTCATCATGTGCGGCCCGGGCACCGGCATCGCCCCCTTCCGCGCCTTCCTACAAGAGCGCAAAGCCACCGCCGCCAAAGGCAACGCATGGCTCTTTTTTGGCGAAATCCACGAGGAACACTGCTACTTCTACCACGACGAATGGGAGGCCTACCTCGCCGATGGCACCCTCGACAAAGTAACCACCGCCTGGTCGCGCGACCAAGAGGAAAAAGTCTACGTCCAACACACAATCATCGAACAGGGCGCCGACTTCTGGGCCTGGCTCGAACGCGGCGCCATCTTCTACGTCTGTGGCGACGCCGAACGCATGGCTCCCGACGTCGATAAAGCCCTGCACCAAATCATCGAAACCCACGGCGGCAAAAGCGCCGAAGACGCCGCCGCCTACGTCGAACAAATGCGAACCGACAAACGCTACCGCCGGGACGTTTATTGACTATAAGTTTCAAGTTTCAAGTTTTCAGTATAAAGGAAGAAGTAAATTCCTGCTGAACACTTGAAACTTGAAACTTAACACTCCCCCAAAAATCGCGCTGTTCGGCGGTTCTTTTGACCCCGTGCACTTTGGCCACTTGGCGATCGCCGAGGCGGCGCAAGCGGCGTGCGGGCTCGATCGGGTCTTCTTCCTTCCCTGCTGGCAGTCCCCGCACAAACGCGACCGCCAGTTGGCCGCCGCCGGGCAACGCATCGCCATGCTCGAACTCGCCCTGCGCGATCTCCCCTGGGCCGACGTCTGCCGCTGGGAAATCGAGCGTCAGCAGACATCCTACTCGTGGCGCACCGCAGAACACTTCGCCGCAGAATTTCCCGGCGCCGAGCTGTTTTGGATCCTCGGCGCCGACCAGTGGCGCGCGCTCCCCGGCTGGGCCGAACCCGACCGCCTCGCCGCGCTGCTACACTTCATCGTCTTCCCCCGTGGCACCGAACCGCAGCCTCAACCGGCCTTCCGCCACGTCGAAATCAACCTCCGCCACCCCGCCTCCAGCACCGAAATTCGCCACCGCCTGACCACCGGCGAACCCACCACCGGCCTGCTCGACCCACAGGTCGCCGACCTTATCCAAAGCGAACAACTCTACAGTTCGCCGTAAATCGCCCCTATGCGCGCCTGCGTCGGCCTAACAACATCACGCCACCAACCAGCACTAGAGCCAAAGCGCCCGGCTCCGGAATCGGCGCCGACAGGATGATCCCGGTCTCGCTAATATTGTAGATGCCGATCGCCTGAGTATCACGATCCGGCGAACTGACAACACCGCCGTCGGCGTTGATATACTCAACCCGGATCTCGCGAATGTCTGCGGCATCGAAAAACACCGTCAGATTGCCGTCGGTGGAAAACGATGTCGCCTGGGCGTCAGGCAACGCCTGCCAAGTGGCGCCAGCCGCCTGCACGACGACATTGCTGTTGGTGATGATCGCCCGAGTCGGCAAAATTACCTGCCCATTGCTGTCGAGCGCCGTCAACCTCACCTGATCGGTGTAGTTGCGACCATTGGAGACCGAGCTGTCGATGTCCCAGATCTCGATGCTAGCGCCTTCCAAGCCTTCGCTAAACTGGTAGCGGTGGAGCGTTCCATTGCCCACTCCCGCGTTTTGGAAAATATCCAAATATTGGTCGGGCGCCCCGCCGGTGCCATTGAAAGGCTGGAACCCGAGCCCCGGCTGCCCCGCACTCAACACCGCAGGGGTGCCGAAGATAAAATCGGCTCGCGGCGTGCTGTTGTCGTTGCGCAGACGATTGTTGCGATAGCGAATCTGAACGCCGTCCGAGTTCGTATACGACTGCCACCCACGCCGCCCATCGATAAACGAACTGTCCCAATCACTCCAATCGAGGACGACCATCGCACTGGCGCTCGCACTCATCCCGATAAGCGCGATTCCCACGCATAATGCCCGATATGATCGTTTTTTAAGATTTATCATAGCTAACTGTATGGTTTTTATGGAAATTATCAATATTTATTTAATTAATTTTTACTTATTCCCTGAAAATTTCCGCCCAGAACCCGTAGCGGAGGTTTGCAACCTCCTCCCCTCCCGCCCAAACTGCCCCGAGCCAGACGGTTAAAAACCGTCGCCACGTTCACCTCTCCGAAAACCAGACATCGTCGCCACGGCCACCCGCGCCATCGGAATGCTTCCCGTCCTTACCCGCCGACTGGATCACGAAACCCGATTTGGAAAAAAAGAAGCGGTAGGGGGTGTCCCAAGGATCGACAAAGCGCCCCTCCTCGTCGCGGCGCAGGTGCTGCGAATACGCCTTGCCGCCACCGTCGCCGAGCAGCGCCCCGGACACTGAACGAGCACCAGGAGAAGGCCAGCCTCCGGACTCCGAGCGATAGTCCGCAAGGGCGGCGGCGATCTCGCGCAGCTCCATTTTGACCGCATTCGCCTTCTTGCGGCTATAGAACATCGGGAAGATGAAAATCCCACAAAACACGACGATTACCACGATCAGCGCCAAGCGATTGGCGATCTCGTGGATAGCCTTCAGCGATTCCTTGAACACGAGGAAGAGAGTAGGGCATGGCGGGGGAATATCAGCCCGTTTCTTTGCCGCCGTGCATGTCGGTGCCGAGTCGTTCGTCGAAGCGGCATGCGCATTAAAATCAAAGACTTTCTGCAAATCTGCCAACCCGGTCGGCCGAGTATCACCGCAAACGTCAAAGCCGACAGCAGCGCGAAGTTCATCGCCAACCTGGCCTCGGCGCTCACCGAGATCGCCGCATCCCTCGACGCGGCGCAACGCGGCAGGGCGCGCATGCTCGAAATCCGCAACGCCGGCCCGCGCTGCGACCACTTCCCCTACTGATCGGCATCTCATCCGAACAGGCGCCGGCCTGCTGAGCGACGCCCGACCACCCATCGCCAGCTGCCCGGAGGTGATTTTTTTGTTTAGAAAGGTTGATTTTCATCAGAATCTGTTTACTGAATAGATCAAATGAACAAAAACTTCGAACC
>QIKC01000092.1 GCA_003232855.1 Verrucomicrobiales bacterium | reverse complement strand
ATTTCGGCGGCGCGGCCGTTGAGCCAGGCGCCGCAGCAGGCGGCGCGGTAGAGGTCGAGGCCGCTGGCGGCGAGGGCGGCGCATAGGCCGGTGAGGGTGTCGCCGACGCCGCCGGTGGCCATGCCGGGATGGCCGGTGCTGTTGAATACGGTGGGGCGATCGTCGGGGGTGGCGATGACGGTGAGCGCGCCTTTGAGCAGGACGATGCAGGCGGTTTTTGCGGCCAGTGTCTCTGCGCGCGTGCGGCGGTTTTCCGTTGCGCGATTGTCGAGGCGGGCCATCTCGCCGGGGTGCGGGGTGAGCAGGCGTGGGCCGCTCGCTTTGGCGATCAAGCCGGTGCCGTGGCGGGCGAGGAGATTGAGGGCGTCGGCATCGACAACCATGGGGCGCGGGTCGTGCAGGATGAGGTCGAGCACTTCGTCGTCCCAATCGCCGCTGCTGAGCCCGGGGCCGACGGCTAAGGCGTCGAGTTCGAAGGCCGCCACTTCGGCGTAGCTGTCGATTGGTCGCACCATGACTTCTGGGGGTGCGGCGGCGGCCAACGCTGGGTAGTTATCGCGCCGCGCGAATAGTGTCACTAGACCGCCGCCGCCGCGTAGGGCGGCGGTGGCGGCTAGAATTGCGGCGCCGGTGAAGCCTGGCGAACCGGCGATGATGCCGATGCGACCGGCGTTGCCTTTGTGGCTATCGGTGGGGCGCGGGGCAGGGGGGCGGGCGCTGCTGTGTGGTAGGTTGAGGGTCGCTGTGTGATCGCCGTCGCCATCGCAGGGTGTGATTTCGTGTAGCGGCACGAGGGCGATACGGCCGACGTGGGCGGCGGCGGCATCGGCTAGTAAGCCGCTTTTTGGGTGGCCGAGGGTGATGGTGAAATCGGCGTGTACCGCGTCGGGATAGGGGACGCCGGTGGTTCCGTCGAGCCCGGAGGGGATGTCGATGGCTGCCACGGCGGCGCCTGCTGTGCGCCGTAGTGTATTGATTTGTCGCGCAGCGGCCAGATAGGCGAGGCGCAGTTCGCCGTGGGCGCCGATGCCGAGTAGGCCGTCGAGAACGAGCGCCGGGCGTTGGTCGATTCCCTCGGGGTTGCCGTCCCAGAGGGTTGCGGCAGTGCCGAGTTGTTCGAATTTTTTGGCGGTTAGAGGCCGCAGGGAGGTGGGATCGCTGACGAGGCGCACGCGAATTTTCCAGCCGGTTGCGGCGAGGTGTCGCGCGGCGACCAAGGCGTCGCCACCGTTGTGGCCGTCGCCGACGAAGGTGAGTAGTGTCCCCGGGGTCGGGAAAAATTGTTGTAGGGCGCGGGCGATGCCGAGCCCGGCGCGATCCATGAGCGGTTCGGCTTCGACGCCGGTGGCGAAGAGCTGAGCCTCTGCAGCGGCCATCTCTTCCGGGGTGAGGATCATGGCGCGGGTCAGCCGGATTGCTTGAATTTGATGATGCCCATGGCGATCGCCTCGGCCATTTTTTGTCGGTAGTCGGGGGACAGGGATCGCGCTCGATCGGGACCGTTGGAGAGGAAGGCGCACTCGACGAGAATGGCCGGTTGCTTGTTCTGTGAGAGGACGTGGAAGGTCGCGTGCTTGGCGCCGCGGTTATTGGCGCGTGTTTTGTAGAGCGCCGCGGACTGCACCATGCGTGCGAGGGTGTAGCTCTTGCTGTTGCGTCTGTGGTAGAAGGTTTCGATTCCCGCCGCGCCTTTGCGAGTCGCCGAGTTGAAATGGATGCTGACGAAGATGGCGTTGCCTGCGGAGTTGGAAATCTTCGCCCGCCGGGAGAGTGGGATGAAGGTGTCGTTGCGGCGGGTTAGCTTGGTTCTGATTCCCTGCGCCTTGAGGTAGGCCTCGAGGCGTCGCGCGACGTCGAGCGCCAGATGTTTTTCGTAGGTCAGGCCGACTGCGGCGCCGCGGTCGTGGCCGCCGTGGCCGGCGTCGATGATCACTTTGGAAAAAGACGCGGCGTTGGCGACGGGCGCAGCGAACACGCAGAGCGCCAGTAGCGCGGCGGCGGCGAAAGTTTTAGGGTTGGCCGGGTGTGGGTCGGTCACGGTGAGGGTGTGGCAGCGGGCGGTGACTCCCGGCGCACAGTGAGATCACTAAGCAATCCGCTACCGCTCTGGTCAAGCGAATCTAGCGCGGTAGGCTCAGTGATCGAGCGTGGCCGGTTCGCCTCGGGACATCTTGTTTTCGGCTGATTTGGCCGTAGGTTCGAAGGTACTGTGCCGCAGAATCCATCCGCCGATACATCGGATCAGTACTCTACTGATACCTTATTACCTCAGGTCTATGATGAGTTGCGGCGCTTGGCGGCGCATAAGATGAGCCGGGAAGGCGCAGGCCAGACGATTTCCGGTACGGCCTTGTTGCACGAGGCCTACCTGCGCCTGAGCAAAGAATCCGATGGGCCGTGCTGGGCGAACAAGAACCAATTTTTTAGCGCGGCGGCCGAAGCGATGCGGCGGATCCTGATCGAACGGGTGCGCGCGAAGCGCCGAATCAAACGCGGTGGGGAGTTCCAGCGAGTCGAGTTCGAGGAGGCCAATATCGCCGCTCCGCACGAGGATGACAGGCTCTTGCAGATCGATGAGGCCCTCGAAGCCTTCGAAAAAGTGAACGCAGAAGGCGCGAATCTGGTGAAGCTGCGCTTCTTTGCTGGCTTCACCCTACAGGAGATCGCCGAGGCGACCGGGGTGACGGTGCGAACGGTCACCCGGCGCTGGGCTTACGCTCGGGCCTGGCTCGCCGAGCACATCTCAAAATTCTGAGCATCTGTTTTTTTGAGTCCTATTTAATGGTCATCCGGCGCGCTATCATCTGAAGACCCCGATGAGTTCCGCCCCTGTAGACGAGCAGCTGATATTTGCCGACGCCCTCGAGATCGAGGATGCTTCGGTGCGGGCGACTTTTCTGGATGATTCTTGCAAGGGAGACGACATGCTGCGCTCGAGGATCGCACAACTTTTGTCCGCTGCGGAATCGACTGACGAGGATTTTTTGAATCCCGGGTATTATGGAGCTCTCGCTCGGGAGCGTGATTCGCTGGCGGACGAGCTTTCCGAGGAAGATCGTTTCATCAGAGACCTCAGCGGGCGGATTCGATACCTCGGGGACTATGAATTGATCGAGGAACTGGGGCGCGGGTCGATGGGCGTGGTGTTCCGCGCGCGTCAAAAGAGCCTCAACCGGGAAGTCGCTGTGAAAATCATTATCGGCGCGGTGTTGGCGTCGCCCGCCGAGCGCGAACGTTTCCGTATTGAGGCTGAGTCGGCCGCCCACCTTTCCCACCCGAATATCGTGCCGATCTATGAAATCGGCAGGCATGAGGAGTACGACTACTACAGCATGGCGCTGGTGAAAGGCGGCACCCTCGGCGGGCGGATCAAGCGGGAGCGCTTCGCTCTGCGCGAGGCGGTGGCCTTGATGGTCAAAATCGCCATCGCGATACGGGCGGCGCATCAGAGCGGGGTGATCCACCGGGATTTGAAGCCGGACAATATCCTGCTCGACGAGCAGGGCGAACCCCACATCGGTGATTTCGGTCTGGCCTGCCGACTGGAGCAAAAGAGCACCCTGACCATGACCGGCCAGATCATGGGCACGCCGCAGTACATGGCACCCGAGCAGGTGGAGAACGCGGGCGACCAAATCACTGTGGCAGTGGATATTCACAGTCTTGGTGCGATCCTCTACGAAATGCTGGCCGGAACTCCTCCCTTCCGCGCCGATAGCATCATGGGGACGCTGGAGTTGGTGAAATCCAAACCGCCACCACCCCTGCGGGGGCATCTGCCGACGGTCGACATCGACTTGGAAACGATCGTTCACAAGTGTCTCGAAAAAAGCCCGACAGATCGCTACCGATCGGCCTACGCCCTGGCCGAGGATCTCGAGGCCTGGCTAGAGCATCGCCCCATCGCCGCCCGCCCGCCGGCTCCAGTCGAGCGTCTCTTCAAATCGATCCGCCGCCGACCGATCCACGCCGCGCTTCTCGTCACCGCCATGCTGCTGCTGCTCACGTTCGGCATCGGCGGGCCACTGGTCGCGTTCCACCAGGCGCAGCTCCGCGAGGAAGTCGAGGAGCAACGCCAACAGGCACTCGACAATGAGAGTCGCGCCCGAAGCCAAGCGCGCCGCCACCGCAACTTCGCCTACGTCGCGAACATGCGCCTAGTCGAGTTGATGAACGAACTCGGCGCCAAGGGATTCGCGGCCCACACCATGAGCACCTCATGGATTCCAGAGGATGGTGACGTGAATTTTCGTGGCTGGGAGTGGTACTATACCTTCGGCAAAATTCACAAAAATCCCGTGAATTTTCATGCTGGTGCGAGCGTAAATTCACTGGATTTTTCGCCCGGCGGTGAGTGGATTGCCTTCAGCACGCCGCAGCGTACCGCGATCAGGAACACGCTCAGCACCATCTCCCGCCAGGTGCTCGCCGATGAGGAAGGTCACCAGTATTCTGCGTGGAGCCCCGACGGGCAAATGCTCGTCACTCTGGGGCTCTCGGGAGCGGTGAAAATCTGGGATTTGGCGACCGGTGACATCCGTGCCCGCCTTCCATCCACGAAGTCATTCGTTTCGGTTTCTTGGGGGCCGGAGGGCGAGCGGATCGCCTCGCTCGACCCGGCTGGGGGACTTGAAATTTGGCGCTTGGGCGAGGCCGGCGATCCTCCCGCCGCCATCGAGCAAGCCCCTGGGGATCCAACCCTCACCCGTATCGCGTGGAGTCCTGATGGCCAGTATCTCGCGGCGATCGGGAGTTCGAAGGAGGTCATGGTTTGGCCGATCGCACAGCTCGCCAGCCCGCCGGCTCGCTATCGGGGGCACGAGGCCGAACTCACCACCCTCGCGTGGCAGGACAACAGCGTCTGGCTCGCCACCGGCAGCCAAGACGGCATGGTACGGATTTGGTCGGTTCCTACCGGGGAGAAAATTTTACGTATAAGCGAAAAGCAGCTCGGCTCGATCAACTCGCTGACTTGGGTTGCTGGTGCTGGCGTGATTCTGGCGACGGGGCAAAACGACAAGCGCATCATTCGCACCGATCTTATGTCCCAGAAGATCACTGAGTTGACGAGTTCCGACCGTGCGGTGACCGCCGTCGCCCGCAACACTGAGAACTTTTCCCTCGCCCTAGCAAACACAGGGGGGGAAGTGGTCATTCAGCGCCACGGGCTTCCCGTGGCGTCAAAACTCCTGGCCGAACGGGAAGGCCGCTGGCAATCGATCCGCTGGAGTCCGAAGAAGGAGGCCATCGACTGCCTCGACGCCGAAGGCCGGGCGATGCGTTTCGACTTCGCAACCGGAAAGGAGCTCAATAACGATTTGTTGCTGCACAGCGGGAAATTACAAGCCGCCGCTTGGAACCCCGGCGGCCCCAAAATTGCCATGATCACGACCGGGGAGAGCGGATCGAAGCTCATCGTCCTCAACCCCCGAAGGAACCGCAAGCGCCAGATTATCGATCTAGATATCGCGTATCCGCAGAGTGTCGCTTGGCTAGGGCGCCGTGAGGTTTTGGTTTTGGGAGGTGCCGGCAAAGTCTTGCGCATCGACCTCAGCAGGTCGGCATCCCCAGTCATTCTCCAGTCGCCATCAGATGATGGCCTCCCTTCCCACGTGGCCGTTTCCGCCAGTCCGAACCGGCGTTTCATCCTCGCTTCGGGCGCTGACGGGCGCTTTACGCTCTGGTCGGCAGAGACCAATGATGTCCTACTGGACATTTCACAGAGCGCCCGGCAAGGCGTCCTCAAGCAACACGCTTGGCACCCGAAGGGCAGCCACTTCGCCCTCGGTGATTCCTATGGCAGGATCTCGGTTTGGTCCACTGAGGAAATGAAGGAACGGAGCCAGTTTGTAACGCATCAGGGGCCCATGGCCGCCATGGCGTGGCACCCGAGCGGTCAGCGCCTCGCGAGCGTCGGAAAGGACGGTAAAATCCGGCTATGGGACTGGGAAAGCGGCGAGCCCCTACTCACCCTCAAAACAGGACGGCGGCTCGTGCGTTGCCTAGCATGGGACGCCGACGGGCGCCGTCTTGCCGCCGCTGGATCCGACGGCAAGCTGCGCGTCTGGGACGCCACCGCCGGAATCCTCCTCAGCGGTGGATTGCTTGGTTCGGACGAGTAGGGACACGTAAAAATCTAGTCACGTGGTCGATATGCGAGGAAACCTCGGCGGCGGAGTTTCTCTACCGACAGGAATCTCGAAAAATTTCGAATATTGAAATTTCCTGTCTAGTCGTGTCCCGAGAAGGCGCGTTATCCATTGACGGCTAGGATTCTTCGTTGCCCGACCTCTACTTACTAGCCCCAGCACGATATGATGAACGCGAAAACTTTCCCTTTCTCAAAGAACAGCAGATTTTCCACCGCTATCGCAGGACTGCTGCTGCTGGGATCCGCGCTGGCGCAGGCTGCCGAACAGACACAGACGCTGACGCTGGCGGCCGGTTGGAACGCCGTTTGGTTGGAGACTTCGCCGCTGGATTCGGACGGCGAGGCGGCGACGATCGAGGACGTTTTCAGCGATACGGCGATCACTTTTGTGGGTCGTCCGATCACTCCGGTGGGCACTGCGGAGTTCATCAGTGACCCGTCGATCACCTACAACCAAGACGGTTGGGCGTTGTGGAACCGGGATTCGGTCTCGGGGAATTCGCTGACCAGAATCCGTGGAAATCAAGCCTACTTGATTTTCAACAGCGGGTTGACAGCGATTTCTCAAGACGTCACCGGCACGGTGGATTTCCACGAACCCAGCTGGGTACCCGGCAATTACAACCTGGTGGGCTTTGGTCTCACCGGTTCTCCCACCTTTAGCGAATTTTTCGGCTCGGCGGGTGATGATGACGGGATCCATCCGATCTCCAAGCTGTTCACGCTCGATGCGATCACCGGCCATTGGCAAAGCGTGGTGGCGGGTGGTACGATGGAATCGGGTAAGGCGTATTGGATATTTTCGACCCGGAACTCCACCTTCGCCGGACCGGTGGCGATCGAGTTCGACGGGTTCTCCGGGTTGAGCTTCGGTACGGGGCCGGGGAGCCTGAACCTGGCGGATTCCGGCGGCAGTATCGTCAATCTGACCCCCGGCGATCTGACCTTCAGCAACGTCGATGAAAGTAGCCATTCGGTGACGCTTTCCCTGATCGATAGCAGCGATGAACTGCGCCTCTATCAGGTGGTGCCCGAGCCAGACGTGCTCGCCTTCACGCTGGCGACCGGCTCGCCGGTGACGGATTGGACGATCACCTCCGCGCTGGCCGCCGACACGGCGATCACTGTGACGGTCGGCGCGAATCGCAATTGGACCAGCGGCGGCAACTCGCGCGAGAACCTCTACAGAATCGAAATCGGCATCGGCAGCAGCGGTGCCACGCAGTATTTTTGGTTGCCCGCCACGGCCTCGCGCACGGACGCGGGCGACGAGGAGCTCGGCCCGCAGGACTCCGCCTACACCGGGCTGTGGGTCGGTCAGGTGATGCTGGATACGGTGACGAGCATCGCGGAGTCGGGCAACCCGGAAGTGGCGACGACTTCCGTGCTGCCGATGCAGGTGATCATCCATGTGGACGACAGCGGGGTTCCCTCGCTGCTCTCCCACGTGCTTTTCATGCAGACGAAAACGGCGGATGAGAGTGTGATTCCAACCCCGGTTCTGGTCATCGATGAAGCAAAAATCCCATTTTTTGAGGGGATCGAGTTGAAGAACGGCAGGCGGGTCGGTCGGCGCATCGAGACCGCCGCCTACGACATGCCGCGGCTCGACGACGCCACCAGCCAGGCCGCGATCCGCGATGACGCCCTGACGGCGCCAGTTTCTTTCGACCTCGGGATCGAGGAGTCGGACGTCACCGCGACGCAGATCGATAGTTTCGTCGCCGATCAGGCCGCAGCCGCCCTGGGCATCGATGTCGCCGATCTCACCACGGCGCAGTTGGCCGCCTATGAGAGCGATCCGGATAATGAACTGGCCGGTTACATCGCGGACTACGTTTCGAGCAGCGCGACGCGCCCGCCCGATCTCGTCGAGATCTACCGCCTGAGCCTGCCGCTGGAGGGCGGGCTCAGCCCGAACAGCATCGTCCAAACGTCTTCCGACCAGATGGTCGTGCTCGACCCCTTTCACCGCAGCAACCCCTTTCGCCACGCCTTCCACCCGCGCCATGGCACCGGGATCGAGGTCAGCCGTGCGATCACCATCACCTTCGACGATACCGACACCGATGGTCTCCTGACCGGCAGCTACATCGATTCTTTTTACAACTTGACCAACCTAGCCACGCCACTCGTCGCCAGCGGCAGCATCACCCTGCGGCGCATCAGTGATATCGGCGATCTCCAGTAAATCATCCCAAGCTCTTCCAAGATCAATTTCCCCAAAACTGTCCGCACCATGATTACAAAACTCCACATTTTTTTCCTAGCCGGCGCGATCGGCCTGATCCCGGCGTTCGCCAGCACGGACGTTACTCATACGATTACGGTGAACTCGCAATTTGGTGGCACCGAAGTGAGTCCGGTGGCGGGCGTCACGACCTTAACCGTTGATTCGACAGTAGACACCGTCATCAATTTCACGGCTCCCGAGTACGTCTATCTCGACCGTTTCATGAACGAATTGGGTGCGGATGCCAGCGAGATCACCAACTTCTCGGAGCGGGTCTTTTACCGGGCGCGCAGTGTAGGATACGCTATTCGCCTCGGAAAAACCGATGCGGCGTTTTCCTCTTCTGACCACTCTTTCAGTCAGGTGCTCGATGATGATGTCTCGGTTGTCTGGAATTGGGTGCTCGATTTTGCGGGTTCAATCGACCTCGGAACCAGTTCCCTAGACGGCTTGAGTGATGCCGATGCGAGCGATATACCCGCCGGTTTGGATTGGTATGGGACGACGGATTTGGTGCCTAACCTCGGGACGAGCTTCGAGTCCACGGTCAATGCCGCCGTCGGAGCTGCGGGCACCTCGTCGCGCTTCGCGACGAAAGGATACATCCTCGAGAACGGACCGAATCCCGCCGAGCGATCAGTGGTGTTTTCGGGTCAGGAGGCTTACCTAGGCGACGGATAATACCGGGGTGGATTGGTCGGCGATTTCCAGTATTACGGTTGAATTCTGGGCTCGGCGCGATAGCGCTGCGGCCGACGGAGCTGCGAGCACAGTTGTTTCGATTGGCAGGAATGGCTCGGGACACTTCCGGATGGGCTGGAGATCCGAAAACCGTATTCAGATCGAGGGAACAAATTTTTCAACATCGAACTTTGACATTGAGGGTGATTCGGATTGGCACCATTGGGCTTTCGTTTACGACGACTCGGCGGCGACCCGGACGCTCTATCGGGACGGGGTCATCGTTTCCCAACAATTTGGTGCCATCTCGACTGTTATTGATCCGCAAGAGGACGTGGTCTTCATCGGAGCGAATCGGAGCGAATCGGCTGACTTCGGCCGTCAATGGTGGGGTGAACAACGTGCGGATTTGGAGTGCGGCGCGCTCGGTGGATGAAATCGTGGAGTCCATGAGCACCCTGACCTATGGAAATGTGACAAATCTTGAGGTGGAAGTGACCTTTGACGCGGTTGAAAAAGAGATTTTAGGATCCGGAATTTCCGCCCTCGTTGTTAGCGGCAGTTCGGGGGTTGCCTCGATTAGTCAGGCCTTTAATACGTGGACGCAAAGTCTTAGTAGTACCATCGAGGCGAATTTCGATTTTCCGAGCGTTGTTCCTGACCAGCATTTTGGCGTTCTCTATGAGGGAAAAATCCTGATCGATGAAACAGGATTTTACACTTTCTACCTTCGCTCCGACGATGGCACCAAGCTCTGGGTGAATGACGTGCTGGTGGTCGACAACGATGGGGTACACACTGACGCAGTTGAGGTCAGAGGGAATAGCATTGCGCTCACTGCCGGGGTTCACGATATCCAGGTAGCTTACTTTCAGAATGGTGGTAGCAAGAGTATTGAGGTGCAATATGAGAGTGATACTCAGGGAATCGATAAGCAGACCATTCCCGACGATAAGCTCTTTGTATCCGATCCCGCCATTACCTTGGCGACGGTTTCAACCGAGGGTCGGAACCTACAGTTCGATTTTGTCGGTTTTGATTCTGCCTTTCCGGATTTCGTCGAGTTCGACGAGCAGATTGCCATCCTTTTTCCCGGGTTCTATTACAACGAGGGGAGCGATGGCACTGGGGTCGTGCATGCTGCGACTGCGGACGGCATGTCATCCTACGACGTGACTGACTGGACGAAAGTCAGCTGGATCTGGGCTGAGGAGTACCTGCTGACCATCAAGGTTTCCGCCGCTAATAGCGATGCTCTAGCCGCAGTTGCGGGTTTGCCGTTTATCACGGGAAGCGCCGATATTGATGCCGCGATGAGCGAGTCCAGCTCGCAGGATGGTCCGCTGGTGGTGACGGCGATATCGGAGTGGGTGGAGGCGGGCAGTGATGTGACGATCGGGACCCGCTACAAGACTGACGACGGAGAGTATCGCCTGCTCGCTGTTCACGGTCAGCTCAATGCCTTTGGTGTGGTCGACTTCGATTCCATGCTCGATGGGGTGGATTCGGATGGCGCGATCACGCGCGCGACCTGGATCACGCCGGATTTTCTCTTGCCGGGTGATGGCCTCAGCGACGGTGGATCGCTGATCTTGATCTATGGCGATGTGATCCATTATGCCGAGGTCGAAATTGGCGCGGGGCTGGCGGTTTCCACGGCCGACGCCCAATTGAGTCCCGGCATAGATGGGGCTTCTCTGGCGATCACCCAGCAGGGGCCGACGGTGACTAGCTCGCCGCAGGGCAGCACCGATGGAACCGTGACGGGCGGAACCGGCGACCCCTATGTTTGGGATTTCGTCGGGCAAGCATTCTACCCGCTCGAACCGGGGATCTACACGCTGGTCTGGGCCGACCAGGACGACCCGACCCAGAGCTACACGATCGAGATCACGGCGGACTTCGCCGGTGAGACCGTCACTCTGAAGGATCGCGAAAACGAGGACGGTTCGCGGCAGGGGAGCGCGCCGGATTACGAGGTGGACTTCACCTTCCCTGACATCGGTGACCAGTTCCCGGCGGCTCCGGGCGCGCACTATCACTATGTCGTGTCCGATGCCCAGGACACGATCCCGGTCGAGCTGGACGGGCTGCCGCTCGACCGCTGGGAGTTCCAGCGCATGGCCTTTTCCGAAACCACTGGAGCACAGGTGGAGCAGGGCTCGACGATCTTCACCAGCACCGATGCCGGTCAGCGCAGCGTGCTGCTCTATAGCTACCGCCCCGATCCCACGGAAGTGGCCAATGGCGATCTGACCCAGGAGGCGTTCATCGTCCGGGTGATCGAGACGGCTGCGGCAGAGGATGTGACAGTCAGCAACGAGGAGGTGTCGGTCGAGAACCGGCAGCAACTGCGGCTGGACGAGGCGGGCGGGGTCTACGCGAGATCTATCGGGCAGGGTCCATTTTTTGGCTTTGGTAGCGATGCGTCCTACAGTTGGGATTTCTGGGTTCGTTTGGATGAGGCGGACGAGTCGGATGATGGGAGCCGGGTCATTTTTGAGATGTGGGTTGCCCTCGAAAACTCGATTTTTCAGTTTGGCGTACGTGCGCCGGACGCGGCCACCAACCCTGGCGGGTATTATGTCGCGCTCAAGGAGGCGACGGCGCCCTTTAGCGAGCTGACAGACCTGAGTGTGGAGTTGGATTCATTGGTCGTCGATGACCAGTGGCACCATTGGGCGCTGGAGCTCGAGGGGGGGAATTTGTTGGTATTCCGCGACGGTGTGCAGGTGGCGGATGAGGCCTTCGTCATTCCCTTTGTCTTGCAGGTGGCCAACAACGCCCATCATTACGGTTATTCACCGGTGGAAGGCACCGGTTGGATGAATGGCGAGATCGACAATCTGCGGATCTGGACGCATTCGCTGAGCCTTGCCGAGATCCGCGAGTACATGCTGGTGGCCAAACCTGCTACAGCAGCGGGTTTCAACATCACCTTTGACCTGCCGGTTACGGGTGGTGCCGTGATTGATAAGGAGTCCGATGGCAGCGCGGACGGGGGTCTGCTGATCGTCGAGGCGGCGGATGGCAGCGACGGGGACGCGCTGAGCGCGATGGAGAACCAGAGCGAAGACCACTTCGCCGAGGTGGCGACCCGGATCGAATCGAAACTCGATACCGCGCTGATCGGCTCCGGCTTTCTTCTCAATGCGACATCGAACTACCATCCCGGCATCTACAACCGCGCCGCAGATCCAGGCAGTTGGGGGGCGGTTTATCCGGTGAACTGGAGTGGTCTCTACCAGGATTCTGGCACCGAGTTACACATCGCCTACTACGAGAACCCGAGCCTATCGATGGCGGATGACCCGGCGATCCTGCATCCCAACGTTGGCTGGCCGTATGTGGTGGTCGATTACGATACGGTCGAATTTCCGAGCGAGGGCATCCACGCGGATAGTGCGATCTACATCGCCAGCCGGCTCGGCAGCGAGGGGGTCGATGCCACGGGCAGCGACAGCCAGACGCTCTTCGACCCGGCGCTCTACGCGGACTTGGCCATCTACAACCAACCCGACCCGGCGGCAACGGGATACAATCCGAACGAGGAACACGCGCTGGTCAGTCGTTCGCTCAAGGCGGTGCTCACCGGCAACGCCTCGTTCAACTTTCAACAGAACGCCGCCTACGCTCTGCAGAACAACCTTAATCACTGGGGGAAAAACGACTCGGATAGCACCAGCGACGACAACGATGCGGATGACTTCACCTCCGAGCCCTGGGTGCTGGTTCAATACACGAACATCACCACCGGGGAAATGGAGATGGCGGCTTATCAGGTCGCGCCGACCCGCAGTGGCACGACCGGACAGGCGTTCCCGCTCGACATTCTCGATGCCAACACCCACCTCCCCGACCCCGGCTTGTATGCGGCGCTCACCGATCCTGCCTATGCCTTCGAGTATCCGATCTTCGCCGGCGATCTGCTGATCCCGCCCTATCCGCTGAGCGTGAGTGTCGGCAGCCTGATTATGGAGGAGAACACCGGCGGGAATATCGGCGACCAGCGCACCCTGTGGAACGACAAGAATCAGATCGCTTGGGCGGTGTCGGGTGACGGGCGCTTCTTTTACGAAAATTGGTACCCGCTGAGCGCCGATTTTTGGTTCGACTTCGATGGCGACGGGGTGAATGACGCGGTGCTCGACACGCCGATCAGCTGGCTGCCGGAAGCGGAGTCCATCTCCGGGGTGGTTCAGCCGCAGCTCGTGGCGAGCGATTTCACCACGACGGGTGGGGGTGATCTGCCGAGCTCGGTGAACACTTTCTACACCAGCTTCTGGCGGGATGATTACCCGATCCTCAAACGCGGGGAATCGGTAACGTATGCCGGCGGTGAAAACAAAGCGGAGAACTCGCTGGACGAGGGTCTGCCGGGAATCCTCGGCTGGGCATCCGCGGAGCTGATCTTCGATTCGCTGACCCCCTCGATGGTGATCAATGCTTCGGAGGCGGACAATTACACGGCGCGGGTTACCCGTCCGCTGGATTTGTACCCCATCGATTTCGGCAACACGGATTTGACCGATATCGAACTGACACCCGCCAATGTGGATCGGATCATGGTCGTCGGCTCGCGCTGGTATTTCAGAGAACTGAGCGGCTCGCTACAGAAACGTTTCTACTACGATGCGCTCTTTGGCCGCTTGGTCTTTCGCGGGCGTGTCAATAACTTGGAAAGCGGCGACCCCGACCTGACGGTGACACCGGTCTCCCTTTCGATCCTTGAGGCGAACGTGATGAGCGCCGACGACTTCGCTGCGATGCTGGCTCTGGGCTCGGGAAATTCGGCCTGGGAGGCAGCGGTCACCTCCCTCTACACCATGGCGCAGAACCCTTCTTCGCTCAGTAATGTCACGCCATCGGATGACGCGAGTGAATCGCCCGGCTACTGGTCCGGTCTGGAGACTCCGGGCGGCGAGCAATCGGCCCAGTTCGATTTCTATACCGAGGGAGTTAACGGGGTGACCTTCGATTCTGCGGGTGATAATGGCGCCTTCGAGCATCTCGACAGCCTAGGCACCGGCTCGGCGTTGGTTCCCAATCCCGCCTTGCTGAGCGCGGATCCGGCCGGAGCGCTTTACGTCACCGTGGTCGAGAACAACCACCCGGACACCTCCGGGGCGGTCACCCTGCATGTGATCGAAATCAGTGAGGCCCGCTTCCGCGGCGCCATCAAGGTAGTCGAGGCGCAAGATGTCTTCGATGAGAAGATCGAGCTGCGCCACACCGGCGACTTCGGCGGCAATACCGAGGCCGTTTACTACCAGTGGTGGGTGCGCGAAACCGATCCGCTCGCTGCGGTCGGGCTGCCGGACGACGGCAGCGACAGCAAGTGGCAGTTGTTGAACGAAGGCCTGGGACTGGACGGCATCACCTTCACCGGCAGGCCCGATATCACCCTGGCGGACAAATTTTTCTACGTCCGTTATGGCGAGGCCAGCGAATTCGATGATATCGACAACGTGAGTTCGAGCGACTGGCGACTGGTCGATATCAACGATGCCAGCGATTCCTACTCAAAGGACAGTGACACGGCCGTCCCCTTCCAGTGGGCGGGGGCGAACAATTCGCCGCAGCCCCAGGCCGATGGCAGCCAGGACTACATCCCGCAACTGGTCATAGGTTGGGTGAAACGCGTGCTGGATCGGATCAATCCCTACGAGGCGCGCTTCAGTGATTTCACCAACAGCGACAGCCCCTCGACGATCAGCAGCATGATCCAGCTCGCCGGGGCGCCCTACGTCGGCGACGTGGCGCTCAACTCCGACAAGAACGTCATCGAGGGGGTCGGCCTCATCGAGCTCTATGAAACCGTACTCAACCGCGCCAAGAGCCTGACCCTAGACGTGGGCAACCCCTCGCAAGGGACCAACCAGGCGCTGTTGCTGGCCGCCACCCGGCTCGCGACCCTCTACGATCTGCTCGCCCGCGAGGCGTATAGCGACGCGCAGAACCCGACCATCGTGGTGACCCCAGAGAACGGGCTGGCGACCACTGCGCCCTTCGTCTTCTCGTTCCAGAATCAGGTCGCCAGCCTCGCCCACGAGGAACTCGCCCTCCTGCGCGGCACCGATTTCGTGAAGGCCTACCCCTCCTACAACCGCCTCTTCTGGAACTACGTCAAAGGTCTCGGCGAGGCCGCTTACAACGCCAACTACGCGATCTGGGATTTCAACGTTGATGGCTTCATCAACGAGTTCGACGCCGCCGCGATCTACCCGCAAGGCCACGGCGACGCCTGGGGGCATTTCCTCTCGGCTAGCACCATGCACTATGCCCTGCTGCGGGCGCCGGGTTTTGACTGGCTGGCGCGCAGCGAATTCTACTCACTGCTCGATAATGTGCTGCCCGCCGACTACATCGATGAGAAAGCCTTCGCCCGCATCGCGGCCGCCAAGGCGCGCACCGGTAAGCAGATCGTGAATGAGACCTACCGGCAGGCCTATACCGCCGACCCGGATGGCCAGTGGCAGGGCTACACCGACAGTGCCCAGCCGGCACGGGCATGGGGTGTTTCCGAGTGGGCGCACCGCGCCGGACAGGGAGCCATCTACGACTGGGTGGTCGCCAACGCGCTGGTGCCGCTGGATGCCGAGGACTTCCCGGACGCCGACGTACTGAATCTGGATTCCTCCTCCGGGCTGAACCAGATCGACCGCCAGGCCAACAAGATAGAAATCGCCGAAATCGCGATGGCCTTCGCCGGGATCCAAAACACTTTGGATAGCGCCAACGGGGGCAGCAACCCGCTCGGGCTCGATCCGAACGGCATCGTCTTCGACCTCGACCCCTTCCTCGACGGTCGCCTGTGGGAGCGCAAAACCCACTTCGAGCAGGTCTACGACCTCGCCGTGGCCGCCGGGGTGAACGCGCTCAACACCCTGGATTTCGCCACCGAGGCCCGCCAGCAACTCAATCGTCTGACCAGCGAGACCGTCGATCTCCAACGCGAGGCGATCCTGCAGGACATCAGCTACCGCAACCGCCTCATCGAGATTTTCGGCAGTCCCTACGAGGGCACTATCGGACCAGGTGAAATCTATGCCGAAGGCTACACCGGGCCGGACACCCTGCTCTATCTCTACATCGACCAGATCGATCCCGAGATGCTGATCCCCGCGAAAGCGGATCCGAACGATGGAGGTGACGGCGCCGATTCGCGTTTCGCAACCCTTTTCGATCGCACCGGCCGGTTCAGAAATTCGCTCAACGACCTCGATTTCAGCAGCGATATCCATGGGGTGGCCGGAAGTTTTGATCCCGGGGACAACGCCTTCACCGATATCTTCGAGGCGCTCTACCTCGTGGAACCCTCCGAGGAAACAGAAGACAGCGACGACTTCTCGGTCGAAGTGCCGGTGGTGACCACTGGCGACTACGCCCTGCAGGCTGCCGATAACTGGGGGCGCCGTGGCGCCTACGGGCGGATCCAGATCACCCTCAACGAGATGCTGGCGGCGGAGATCGACCTGACCATCGCCGTCGATAAGTATGTCGACTTTGTCAAGGAAATCGAAATTCTGAACGAGAGGGTCAAACTTCAAATTGAGTTGCTCGAGGGGAAACAAGGCGCTCGGCTCGAATTCAAGGGCGGGTTGATCGCCATCAAGACCTTGCAAATCATCTCCGAGGACATCGTGATTTTTTTAGAAAATGGGATCGAAGATATCGAAAGTACCACCGGCGCGGTTATCCAATTCATACCGACGGTGGAGGGGCTCTCCACTGATGTGTTCAGCGGGCTGAGAGGAGCAATTAGTCTCACTGCCGGCGAAGTTGGGACGGTTTTTAAAGAAATAAAAGCCGCACTCGAAATAACCGCAAAAACCCTCGAATTTGGAGCGGAGATCCAAGAGCTCCGCTACGAACTCGACAACGAGCGCTTCGAGGAATATCAGGAGATCCTCAACCTGCTTACCGAGTTCGGAAGCAGCCTGATTAGCGAAGAGACCAGGCGGGAGGAGATTGCGGTGCCCCTACAGCGCCTCCATATCCTGAGGCTGGAATTTCAGAGCACGGTGGCGGAGGGCTTTCGTCTGCTTGACGAGCGCGGCGCCCTGAACAAGTTCATCGCCGCCACCGCCCAATCGAACCGCTACCAAGATATGGCTCTGCGGCTCAGCCACAATGACGCCCTGAGCAAATTTCAGAGCTCCTTCGACAGTGCCGCCCGCTACGCCTGGCTGGCGGCCAAAGCTTACGACTACGAGACCGGGTTGGCTGCCGGCGACCCGGCCTCCGCGACCTCGTTCTTGGAGCAGATCGTAAAAGCGCGGCGGCTCGGCCTGTGGACCGACGGCGCACCGGCGGTCGGCAAGGGCGGGCTCGGCGAGGCGCTCGCCCAGCTCAAGGGCAACTTCGATGTCCTGCGCGGCCAGCTCGGGCTCAACAATCCGGACTGGGAAACCGATGTGCTGTCGCTGCGCTACGAGGAGTTTCGGATTTCCAAGGACACATCGAGCGACGAGCGTTGGAAGCAAGCGCTCGAGGGCGCGCGGGTTGATGACCTTTGGCAAGTGCCGGAGTTCGTCAAGTATTGCCGCCCCTTCGCCGATCCGGCGGACGGGGCTCAGCCCGGGATTGTGCTCGAATTCTCCACCGAGATCACGCCCGGCCTGAACGTCTTCGGGCGCGAGCTGGGAGGCGATGACCACAGCTACAGTGTGTCGAACTTCGCCACCAAGATCGCCAGCCACGCGATCTGGCTCCAGGACTACGACTCGTCGTTGCTATCGACCAGCCCACGCGTCTATCTGGTGCCGGTGGGCAACGATGTGATGCGCATCTCCAATGGCGAGGGCATTGAGACGCGCATCTGGGATGTCATCGAGCAGAGGATTCCGATTCCCTATCTGATCAATAGCGCGAA
>QIKC01000053.1 GCA_003232855.1 Verrucomicrobiales bacterium | reverse complement strand
CCCGATTCGTACACCTTTACGTTGCGGAAGGACATCGCGCCGAGCCCGTCTGCCGCGCTGTCGTCGTCCCCTATGAACACCAGCCGATCCATCATACCAGCCGTGATGCCCCCTAGCGAAATTTGGTAGCTCTGCCAGCCGTCGCCGCGATACTGCCCCGCGTATTCGAGCCGCTGTGTCTCCGTTCCCACTACCTGTGGTACCTCGTGGCCGTTTAGATAAAATATCGCACCGCCTGCATTATTAAAATCCGCATCGTTATCCACGCCAATCGCCTGCAGCTCCGCTCCAAGCACCGACTTAAATTCGAACTCTATGATAGTGTTAGCTGTCACCGTGTAGCTCAGCGGAACGCTCTTCCACAGGTTGCCATAAAAACTCAACGCCGTCGTCAAATGGGGTGTCGCATCGAACTCTGGCTTGCTCGCCGCATCCGATCCGTCCGTCCCGTGGAAGCGCTCCCACACGTTCGGGTAGCCATCTCCATCAGCGTCCTCTTCAAGGTTCGCCACTTGCGGATCGCGCCCATTGAGTGCCTCCCAACCGTCTGGTAATGAGTCATCATCACTGTCGGGATCTAGTGGATTGGTTCCGCGCGCGTACTCCTGGCCGTTGCTATAGCCGTCGCCATCCTCGTCGCCCAATGGGTCGCTGCCAAGAGTTCCGTTGCCTGCGTAGCGCTGTTCCCACCAGTCCGGCAGGCCGTCGCCGTCATTGGTGCCATCGGCGTCCACGTACTCGTCGGCACCCATATCGGGCAGGCCGTCCACGCGCTGCTCTCCGTCGAGATCGACGGCCACGATCGGTAGGGTTCCACCTCCCACGGCGGCATCGCGCGCCGGGCTGCTGCTCGACAAGTGAAAGTCGCCACTGCTCACGCCCGCATCGATCACGAGCAGTGGGTCGCTCCCGTCTGCTGCGGGATCGACCCTGATCACGCCATCTCCCAGCTCCACCTGGCTCACCTGTGCCGCGCCCAGCAGACTGTGGCTCACATACATCCGGCGGTAGCTGGACGACGTCGTGTCGAAGTTGTCGCGCAGCTCGCTCAACGTATTATTGACCACGATGCTGTTGACCAGCTCGGCTCGGTTCGAGATGTGCCATCGGAACTTGTAGATCCCGTAGGTGTTCTCGGCTACGGTGCAATCCTCGATATAGACGCGATAAGGCTGGAACGGGCTGTTGCTGAAAAGATAAATACCGTAGGTGGAGCCCGTCATGACGCAGTTGCTCAGGTAAGCGCCGTTGATCCCGGGCTGAAATACGTAGCAGCCGTAGGTTCTGCCATCGAGCCACAGGCCTTCCACGCGGCTCTCGCTGTCGATGCGCAGCGCGTGGATCGAATCCGTGATGATCCGCGTCGCTGAAGCGCCTTCTGTTGAAAACAGGATGATCCGCTTGTTCGAGGGGATCGTTGCGGTGGTGTAGGAACCCGGGCGGACCTCAATGATGCCGAAGTCGCTTGATGCGGTAATCGCCGTGCTGATCTGCGCCTTCTCGAAATCCGTCTCAGCGTTCTCAAATACTCGGTCGACGATAATGTAAGTTTGACCGTTCGATCCGGCGCCTGCGACTGGCGTGCTGGCGACGTCGCCACCATCGGTTCCCCACTCAACCTCCCAGCGGTTGACAATTCGATCTCCATCCGGATCGATGTCGAGTTCTGCCACCAGCGGATCGAACCCGTTCGCGAGTTCGAAGCTATCGCTCATCGAATCCCCATCCGTATCCACTGCCCTCGCGCTTCCATATTGGCCGAGGAGTGCCAATACGAGAATTAATCCTTTAAATTTTTTCATGAGTTTTTTCCACTTTGCTTTCTTAAATTTACTTCGGACACGACGGGCAACCCCGCGTTCGGCGCCGGGCCGCCGGCTCCCGCTGTCCCGTGTATTCGACAAGACTTATCAGTTTGCGCTCCTCGCTAGGTCGATAATCGACCTCGGCCATCGCCTTGAAGTAGCTGGCGATTCCACCACGTAGGTAATGCACCGACGCGGGCGATGCTCCTTGCATTAGCCCCTCGATCCACTGATACCCTTCCCCCCGGTCGGAGATAAATAGGAGTTTTTTCCCGCTCTTGTAAGCCGCATCAAGGCGCGCCATCAGCTCGGGCTCGAGGGAGTCGAGATCGGCAAATTTACCACGCACGTGGACTTGGCTAGAAAAAAGCAAGTCGAGCCCGTGCCTCTTCCGAGCCGCACCCAATAACACAATTTCCCAATCGCCGCGCCCGACGATCATTTTGACCTCGTCAGAGGTCAGCGAATAGAGATCGACCGCGTCCTGATCTGAGCCAGTCAAGGCTCCTCCCGCCAAGCGCCACGCCCGCAGCCCGCCATCGAGCATCCTCACAGAATTGAAACCATTCGGTTTCGCAGCCAGTGCATCGATTTTTTCCCGTAACTCAGCCTGGAGAGTTATTCCCGACACGAAAATCGCGTCGAGACCAGAGGAAGGGTAGGCATCCAGCTCTCCGAGACTCAGTTTGATCGCACCGGGGATCGCGCCTTGCAGCGCCATCGCCACTGGGCGGAAGTCGAACAATTGTGTTCCCTTCTCGCCACCAATCTGAGTGAGCGCCTCGACCGCACTGACGGTGTATTCATTCTCACTCTCGCGCTGAGCCTCATTCTCCGTGAATCGGACAAAGGAAGATGGCGGGGTCACCAGAACATCGAACTTAAAAAACTCAGAAGTTTCCTGCCCGGCGAGGCGCACGTCGATGTCGATCTCGTTTTTACCGAGCGCCTCCGCGCGAAAAACGGCGGTGAAGCTTACCGATTCCCCCGGCAACGCGCCGAGCCCCTGATTCTTAATGGTGGTACACGGACACGAGGTGACGATTTGTTTAATGAAAAGCGGATCGTCACTGTCGTTGGTGAGGACAAAGGTTTTTTCGAGCGTCTTGCCAAAGCCGATCTGCGGTAAATTTTCATCAGGCTTCTCGACAAGATCTGTCACTTCATCACTGCGGCGGTCTGGCAGAACGAGAAAAATCATTCCACCGAGCAACAGCGCGCCGAGAAACAGCAGAGGGATGAGTCGCTTCCTTTCCATCAATAAAAACCCTTTTTATTTATCTTGGCGCTTCCAAGATGACCCTCAAGCGTAGGTAGCGACCGCTCGCGGAATCTTCCAACGCCACATCATCGATCAGTTGAACTCTCTGGAAGCCGTTGGCGACATCATCCTGTGAAACACTCCCCTGCTGGGAAAGCGTGATCCACTGATAGCTCGGAACATCCGTTCGCCCGGCGCCTAACACCGAATAAGTCAATCCCAGTCCCGCCGGATCGGATCGCTGCGTGAAGGTAAAGGTCAGATAGTAATTTCCGCCGATTTCGGTTTTTCCCACCACCGGTTTTTGGTGGACGCTCGACTGCGCCGGATCCATCCCCAGAGCGAATTCATACAGTAGGGAGAACCCATCTGCATCGGCGTCGCTAGAGTTGGCAATGCCTTCGAGACCGTGCAGGCTCTTCCAAGCCTCAATACTGTCGATGCCCGATTCCACGACCGAAATCGTGATCGATCTACTCGTGGTCAGCTGCCCATCCGACGCGACAAAGGTCAGTGGATAGTCACCGACTTGAGAAAGCGTCGGCGTCCAGGAAAATTGACCGCTACCGTTGAGATTATCAGCAAAATTCGAGCCAAAGGGGCGCAAGGCAAGCCCGAGCGCCGGTGTCGTGCCATCGGGATCGCTGGCGATAACAGGCAATGTGAACGCTTCGTCAGCGACGATCACTTGATCCGCCAGCAAGCCCAAAACCGGCGCGCGGTTCGCTCCCCCCTCTCCGAAGGTGATCGTATAAGTGAACGAGGCGACCTGGCTTTGCGCGTTGACGTCGAACAGATGAAATTCATGCACTGGTTCTGGCGTTCCGCCGCCAGCCGGAGGCAGGTAGGAAGTCTGCCAAACGTTTTCCCGATTGAGTATTTTCCCGTCCGAACGCACCACCCGCTCCACAGGCAACGCCCCTCCAGTCGGGTCAATCGTGCGCAGGTAGAAGGGTGAAATCGCCGCCAATGAAGAGAGCGTCACCTGGTAATTGCTACCTGACTGGCTGAGCGAGTGACTGTCAATAAGGCGATTTTCTGCTGGCAACACCACGTCCAGCGCTCCTCTATCGGACTCATAAACAACCAGTTCATCGAGTTGCGGATCCGTCCCAGACCATGCGAGAAAATCGACAATCCCATCCCGCCCGGGCAAATCGTTGATGACTGGGCGCACCAACAAATGAGTTACCGGCGCGTTCGGGATCAACGCCGTCACCGCACCACCGAGTTCGTCCGCATGACTTACCAGCGCAGTAAAAGAGATGAAACGTCCGGACACCTCGGTCGCCATGTCCCAACGCACCATCACCCGTTCATCGGTGCCTATCTCGCCAACCTGAGTTCTCAGCGTTGGCGACCTGGCGATGTCATTGACGTGCGTGCCTAAAATCCTGAACTGAAGTCCCGTTCCGCCCTCGTCAGAAACGATTTGTGGCTGGCCGGAATCGACGGCGAAATCGGAGGAAGGAGCGCCGACATTGGTGATCCGTAAACCGAGTGAGAATGGCACCGCCGGCTCCCTGATCGGCGTAAACGGATTATCGCTTTCAACTTCCGCAGGGATGAAATAATGCAGCTCGAACTCAGGCAGCGGCTTCACCCGGATTAAGTCTGGCGCGATGATTACCGATTCATCTTCACCGTTTGCGGTGTAGGTCAAGGTAGCGCCAACAAAGTACGGCGTACCGTTATCGGCATTCAAGTCGGCAGCAACAAGGGTCGGGATGATCGTCCACGTCAGGGTCTCTTCGCCAGCCACCGCCACCGAGTCCGGGTGATCGCCATCGACACGGACGAAAAACGCCACGCCCGGGTCGCTGTTATTAGGATTGCTGGTCACGAGGACCGCGTCGTCTTCCTCATCTCTAAACGAGAGCGACACGACGACGTTCGACAGCGCGACCGGCAGCGTATTGCCGATTCTCAGGCGAGCCTCGAAGGCCTGCCGGTTGAGCGTGATATCCTGGCTGATTTCAATCTTCACTCTTGCGCAAACCGAAGTCACGCCCTGCGAACGAGCCTGCGGCTGCAGCATACCCAGCAACAGCAGGGAGCCTCCGATAAGGGCGAGTGATGTGTCTCCTTTCATGATTCCTCTCGTAAATTTTTCGGGTTTTCGTAATTTAAACCTAGCGACGAATTTTTTGACAGAATTTACAGAATTATTTAGGAGGGAGATTGCCCGCGAAGGGCGCGAAGGGGCGCGAAGTTTTTTGAGGGAGGTTTTGGAGCGCGGACTTGCCGTTCGCTGGGGGTGATGTGGAAGGGAGGTGCGGAGATACCGGGTGGTTGGTGTAGGCCGGGTTGTCTACCCGGCTCCGGGGGGGGAGCTGGGGGATTTCGGACGGAGAGGCTCTCCGTCCCACTGGACGGCGCAGGAAAGTGTCCGGCGCTTTTGGCGTGAAAGTGGTCGACGAATTTTTTGACAAAATTTACAGAATTATTTTTGAGGGATTTTTTGGCGCGCGGGCTTGCAGTTCGCTGGGGGGGCGATGTGGAAGATACTGGTGAGGTGAGGGTTGGGATTGTTGCTAAACATGACGGGCGATTCTTCGAGACCTGAATGGTTACCAATTTCTATCGAATACGCGGCCACTGTAGCCAAGAGGTGAATGGAGCGCCTGCATTCTGGTGTACGACGATCGTTGCGCCCGGCAAGAGCATTTCCTCGTCGCCGACATCCGCCGCTCCCGCCCCAAATTCTCTCCAATGCCCCGCATCAATGTAAAACACCCGGTGTCCTGTTGGATCGCTCACCGTGATCGTGTCACTCGGGCGCCGCGCGGCATTGTTGATTCCACCACCGAGCAATCCACTCTGATTAAGGGAAATCGGCGCCGAGGCGATCACGCCTAAAGGCGTCTCAGAGGACACCCCCGCGTCTGCCACCAAATTCGACACAATCGGAAAATCATAGACATCTCCGATCGGGGCGAAAATTTTTGCCGGTGCATTTGCCGGGTTTTGCAAGCTGATCACCGCAGAAATGTCCAAAATCACCGCTTCGATCTCGACCTCCGGAGCGCCGACCTCATGCCAGCCATTGGCATCCACAAAGTATTCTGCCAGCGGCGGTTTATCGACACCGATCCCCTGAGCGTCCTCGACCAATACATGGGTGCCCGGCGTGGCGGCATCGATCTCCAGCTCGACGGATTCGCCCGATTTGGCGAGGCTTTGTACTGTCCAAACGGGCACGATCCGAAGGCGGTCGCCGCTCACTAGGTCTGCTAAATCAACACCAAAATCCACCGTCAGCGTGTTCTCTCCGCTGGCATCAATGTGCCACACCGCTCCGGCAAATTCTCCCTCGAGCACAGTCACCGCGTGCAATCCATCCGCAAAGCGGCTCGGGTTCCACCCGGGCGCCCCATTCACCGTAATCACGTTTCCGGCAACGCTCTCCACCGAGCCCGCAAAGACTGCCGGCAGCGCCACTGGAGCCGCGATTGAAACCTCCTCTCCGACACCAATCGGACGAAGAATACCACCACCGATCACCCCCAGCGCAACCTGCTCAGATACCAGCGCCTCAACGAAAAAGTGCGTCGCAGCGATTGAACTGGCGCCATCATCATCGAACGCCTCTGCTACCAACGTATTCCAACCAGAGACGATCTCTGTCAGACTCACCGGGCCGAAATTTTGACTAACACTCGTATCGATGTCTGCATCGAGTTCGCCGTTAAGGAACAACTTCAGCCTAACCACGCTGCCATCGGGATCGGTAGGAACCACTGTAGCATCCACGTCATCATCGAAGGAATAGCGTTGCCCTTCGGCAGGATAACTGATGACTAGGGTCGGTTCGACATTGAGTTCGATGACTTGAAACTCGAACGTGGCCTCATCAGACGCAGCGCGAGCGACTAAGCTCCCTGAACCAACCGAGCTATCGGAAGGAATCACAAATCCAATCGCAGCGTGCCCGTCCGCATCCGCCCGAACCGTAATTTCGGTCGCATTCACGATCGCCTCGTCCAGCGATTGGAGCCCGCCGTCCAGATGATCAAACCGCACCGGAGCATTGTTCCAAGGCGTGCCATCTGGATGCGCAACCCGCACGATCAAATCGTTGAGCAAGAGCGACCCAGCCTCCCCCTGCTGCGCTTGCCCCCCGACGATGGTTAGAACCGGCATTACCCCATTGAAAAAATCGATTGGATCCGTGCCGGCGCCGAGTTCGATGATATTGCTCACCCCGTCGGAATCGAAGTCGGCGTTGTACGCGTCATCGGTCGGGTAGTCGGTGGCGCGGAAGCGGATGAACTGCCTCGGCCCCGGCAGGATGAAGGATTTCTGGATAATCGCAGATGTCCCGACTTCGATCACGTCTGGAAAATAGCTCCAGCTCGTGGCGTTGTCGGAATGCTGAAGGAAGTAGGTCCAACCCGGCTCTCCAAACCAAGAAAAGGTGTGGCCTCCGGGAACCAATGGATCCTTCGTCAAGGTCTCCTGCGCGCTGGCCGACGGAGCCGCCACCAAAAACGCCAAGCAGCTCAAAATTTTTATAAAAACACGCCCCTTCATCACTCGAAAAAATTTACCTAACAGCACCAAGGCAACCGAACCTCCGTTCTCACCCATCCCTGACGTCGATTTTTCATCACCGACGTAGTGTAATCAGTTTTCGCCTTAAGAATCAAGAATTATATTATTTAAGGTGCTTGAATTTGCCCAACTCGATTCAATCCGATTCACTCGGCTCCTCACAGAGTTCTGTCACGGTGGAGCGACCGCTCACGGCCAAGCTCACAAATCGCCGTTTTTGTTCCATCGATGCCACAATTTTCCAAGGCATTCGCCAAATCTAAGCTGTCGGATTGCGGAGGAGGCAACCGCAGATTACGCAGATGAACGCGAATTTGAAAAAAGGCTGCGAAAGCCTCCAATAAATCGGTGTTAATTCGCGTAATCTGCGGTTTGATTTCAATCCGACACTTTAGGTTTGTCCGACCACTAGTGTGTAACCTATGTTCCCGGTTCGACCCGCATCCGGCAAAAGACGCCGCAAGGCACCCCTCGTGACTTCCCCCGAAAACATCCCCGATGACGACGCGTCCGCAGATATCGAAGTGCGCTGCTACTTCGTTCGCGGGCGCAACGCGCTGGCCGTGCGCGCCGATTTTGGCCCGCTCTACCTCGATCACTACCTGCACTTGATGCAGCACGGGCTGAAATCATCCCCGGCTCACGACACGCTGCTGAAAGACGCGCTCGCCGCCTGCGCGCTGCATCTGGCCTCGCGACCGCGGAGCGAGGCCAGCGCTTGGACGATCCACTTCGCCACGCCGCCGATGAACCTGTTCGTCACTGGCGACAACAACGCCGGGAACGTCGTCGGTCGCGTCTTCACCGAGAATGTCCGCGAAGACCAGCAAAACCTGTTCATCTCCCAGACCACCGATTTCCCGAAAGAACCGCAGCGCAGTGTCACCGAGTTCGCCGGGAACACGATCTTCCCGATCGTCGAACGCTACTACGCCAAGAGCGAACAACGGCTGGCCCGTTTCTTCAACCACGCCGAGGAGGATTTCGTCTTCATCACCGCCCAGCCCGACTGCGATGAAGACTGGCTGCGCGGGCTCGACGACGATGCGGTGCGTTCGCTCGATGGCGACGAAGATCTCAGCTTGCTGGAGACGCGTCACTACCGGCACCACTGCGGCTGCACTCTCGAACGTTTTCTCCCAACGCTACAGGGTCTCGGCGCCGACGAAGTTTTCGCTGACGATGACGCGATACGCATCGACTGCCCGCGCTGCGCTGCGAAGTTCGACATCACCCGCGAGCTGTTCGAAAGAGGAATAGGTGACAACGGTTAGCTAGAGATCGCCGCTCACAGGCCGACCGGCGTGAGCGCAGGTGTGGGCGGTGGGTAGCCCGGCGCGGACGATCCCTTTAAATCCCGTAACGTACGGTGATCCTCATCAGCGACCTCCTTGAGCGCCACCAGATCCTCGTGCTCGTGTTGCAATGTCGCTTCCAAATCCGCCACCCTCTTCACGAGAGTTTCGATCTGAATCTGCATGGTTTCGATCTTCGTGCCATGATCCGCTGAAGTTTTGCTGCTCATTCGATTTTATTTTGTTGGCAAATGTGTTCAGTAGCTTAGCAAATACTGCGCCACTCGGCCAGTCTTTAATTGATCTTAATAGTTATGGTTTTTATAGTTTTTAGCGATATACTATGCTGTGATTACTATGATTTGGCATCGGATTGGAATAATTTGGGCGTGTTCAGTGACGTTGGGGACGGCGTCGCTGCATCTCGATGAGAATTCTTGGCAAGCCGCGTTTAGCACAGGAGTAAGGGCGATGACCCCGGACGAGTCGAAGCGCCGCGGCCCCGCAAGCCCCACCCCCCAGACCGTGCAGGTGGCCGCCGCAGCGCTTCCGCGTGAGATGCCTAAAGCCGAAGACGAAACGCAGATCGCCTCCTTGGTCGAATCCACCATCGCCACCTACCGTGCGGCGATCGAAGCGGGCAGCCCGGCGTTTGGCGCGATGCGCTCTATCGATCAGGTGGTAACGGCGCTCGCCACAGGAGTGCGTGGTGCGGGCAAGTTTGCCGACACCGTCTTCCGTGTTCCCGGTCTGGGGGCTGATCACTTGCAGTCAGTAT
>QIKC01000211.1 GCA_003232855.1 Verrucomicrobiales bacterium | reverse complement strand
GAATCGACGCCATCCACCCCGGCTACGGCTTTCTCTCAGAAAACGCCGATTTTGCCCGTGCCTGCCGCGATAACGACATCGCTTTCGTCGGGCCACGACCGGAGGTACTCGACCGCATGGGTGACAAAATGGCCGCCCGCGCCGAGGCGAAAAAAATCAACGTCTCCGTGCTCCCCGGCACCGAAGAGCCGATCTCCGATCGCAAGGAAGCGCTGAAGGTCGCCCGCGGAATCGGCTTTCCGCTGATCATCAAAGCCGCCTTCGGTGGCGGCGGACGCGGCATGCGCGTCGTCGAAAAAGAAGAGGATCTCGACCGCCTGCTCACCGAGGCGCAGGCCGAGGCACTGCGCTCCTTCGGCAACGATTCGGTATTTCTCGAACGCTTCATCAAACGCGCCAAGCACATCGAAGTGCAGATCATCGGCGACCAGCACGGCAATGTCGTCCACCTGCACGAGCGTGATTGCTCGGTGCAGCGCCGCCACCAGAAGGTCATCGAGATCGCGCCGTCGATCAACTTGCCGGACGGGCTGCGCGAGGAACTCTGCGCGGCGGCGGTAAAAATCGCCAAAGCCATCGACTACGACAACGCGGGCACCGTCGAATTCCTCGTCGATGACGATCACGGCGACTGGTTCTTCATCGAAATGAACCCGCGCATCCAGGTGGAACACACCGTCACCGAGGAGATCACCAACATCGACATCGTCCGCACCCAGATCCTCATCGCCCAGGGCTACGCGCTCGACAGCCCCGAGATCGCCATGCCCGCACAAGCGGATATCGAGCGCAACGGCGTCGCCGTACAGTGCCGAATCACCACCGAAGACCCCGAAAACAATTTTACGCCCGATACGGGAAAAATCCTCACATACCGTTCAGCCGCAGGGCATGGCATCCGTCTCGATGGCGCCTTGGGAACCACCGGTGCGACGGTGACGCCATTTTACGATTCGATGCTGGTGAAGATGACCACGCACGCGCCAAACTTCGAAATTGCCCTGCAGCGGGCGAACCGTGCTTTGCGCGAGTTCCGTATCCGCGGAGTAAAAACCAACATTCCGTTTCTGCTCAACGTCATCGCCAACGACGAGTTCCGCGCCGGTAAGGCGACCACCCGCCTGATCGACACCACGCCCGAACTCTTCCAGTTCAAACCGCGCCGCGACCGCGCGACCAAGCTTTTGAACTTCCTCGGAGACGTCGTCGTCAACGGCAACCCCAACGCCAAGGGCCAAAAGCCGAGCTCTCCGCTGACGCCGGTGCGCGTGCCGCCCTGCGACCACAAGAACCCGCCACCTCCCGGCACCCGCGACCGCCTGCACGAACTCGGGCCGGAAAAGTTCACCGCTTGGATCCTCGAACAAAAGCAACTGCTGCTCACCGACACCACCTTCCGCGATGCCCACCAGTCGCTACTGGCCACCCGCGTGCGCAGCTACGATATGCTGGCAGTCGCCGACGCCGTCGCGCGCCGCGCCCCCGAACTCTTCAGCTTGGAAATGTGGGGCGGCGCCACCTTCGACTCCTCCATGCGCTTCCTGCGCGACGATCCTTGGGAAAGACTCACCAGCCTGCGCGAAAAAATTCCCAATATCCTCTTCCAAATGCTCTTCCGCGGCTCCAACGCGGTGGGTTACTCGAACTACCCCGACAACGTCGTCAAAGGCTTCGTCAAACACGCCGCCGAGCGCGGCATGGACATCTTCCGTATCTTCGACTCGCTCAACTACACACCCAACATGAAGGCGGCCATGGAAGCGGTGCGCGACACCGAATTCGGGTTGTGCGAGGCAGCGCTCTGCTACACCGGCGACATCCTCGACCCGAGCCGCGACAAGTACACCCTCAAATACTACGTCAAGCTGGCCAACGAGCTCAAGCAAATGGGCGCCCATATGCTGTGTATCAAGGACATGGCCGGGCTCTGTCGCCCCTACGCTGCGGAAAAACTGGTGCGCACGCTCAAAGAAGAAGTCGGCCTGCCGGTTCACTTCCACACCCACGACACCAGCGGCATCAACGCCTCGTCGATCCTCCGCGCCGCCGATGCCGGGGTGGACATCGCCGACGCCGCGCTCTCCGCACTCTCCGGATCCACCAGCCAGCCCTGCCTCAACTCGATCGTCGCCGCCCTCGAAAACACCGAGCGCGCCACCGGGCTCGACCGCGCCGCGCTCGACGAATTCTCCGATTACTGGGAAGGCGTGCGCAAATTCTACTTCCCCTTCGACACCTCGCCGCCACACGGCACCGCAGAGGTCTATCTACACGAGATGCCCGGCGGCCAATTCACCAACCTCAAAGAGCAGGCCGAATCGATGGGGCTCGGAGATCGCTGGCCGGAGATCGCCCGTTGCTACGCCGAGGTTAACGAGCTATTCGGCGACATCGTCAAAGTCACGCCCTCTAGCAAAGTGGTCGGCGACATGACCATGTTCCTCGTCACCCAGAACATTCGCCCCGCCGACGTCATCAATCTGCCGCCGGGCACCGCCTTCCCAGAATCGGTGGTCGATATGTTAGCCGGCGGCCTCGGGCAGCCGATGGGCGGCTGGCCTGCCGACGTGCAGAAAGTCATCCTCGGCGATACCACAACGGCGATCACCGACCGACCCGGCGCCCACGCCGAAGCGGTGGATCTCGATGCGGTGCGCGCCGAGCTCAAGACCAAACTGCGGCACAACCCGACCGACGACGAAGTCTGGAGCTACCTCATGTACCCGCAGGTGTTCCTCGAATTCGCCAAGAGCAAACGCCTCTTCAGCGACGTCTCCGTGCTGCCCACCCCAGCCTATTTCTACGGCCTGATGCCCAGCGAAGAGATCAGCATCGACATCGAAGTCGGCAAGACCCTCTTCGTGCGCCTCGTCCACGTCGGCGACCCCGACGGCGAGGCGAAGCGCAACGTCATCTTCGAGATCAACGGCGCCGCCCGTCACACCTCCGTGTTGGACACGACCCTCACACCGACCACCATCGCCCGCCCGAAAGCCGACGAGAGCGACCCCAGCCAAATCGGCGCACCGATGCCCGGGCTCATCGCCGAACTGACGGTCAGCGTCGGCAACAAAGTGGAAGCCGGCGACCCGTTGCTGACTCTGGAGGCGATGAAAATGTACACCTCGATCACCGCCCCGCGCAGCGGCACGGTCGAAAAAATCGAAGTCGCCGCCGGCGACACCGTCGAAACCGGCGACCTCTTGCTGGTTCTAGTGTAGCGAGCAGGCACTCCAATTCAAAACGATGAATGCCCCGTAGCGTGCATTCGGGAGCACGGACTTGCCGTCCGCTGGGGGCGATGTGGAAGGAATGAATGCGCGAAAATACTAGTGAGGAGAGAGTTGAGGCTCTTGCCAAACACTGACGCGCGACTCTTCGAGACCTGAATGGTTACGGAAAATTCAAGAACTGGGAAGCCTTCAATAAATCGGTGTTAATTCGCGTAATCAGCGGTTTGATTTAAACTCGCTTTCCATTTTTTTTAAATTTCCACATAGAATTACCTCCGATTTGATTGAACCGTCGATGGAATAAACCGATCGAATCGGCCATCTTAGATGGGAATGAATAAATTAATACTTACTCTATGCGCGGGCGTAGGTGCTTTTTTCCTGTTGTTCTGGGTTTTGACGACAGCGCCTGTTTCGAAAGCAGTCGCCGGGGTTGAATCGACCTCTGAGAATTTACTACATCCACAGCTGCCGTCGGTTTATTTTTTTGAACTATTAGATGTTTCAAATATAGGCGTAGGAAAATCCGCATCCCTCAAGTGGATTGAGAAAAATTGGAGCGATCAACTGGTGCCTTACTTTCTTGAGATTCGTCGTTTTGGCGGAGGCAGAAAATCGATGCGCGCTCTCGTGAAAATTTTTAAAGAAAAAACCGGATTAAAGTGGAAAAATTATGATGCGATTAATCAATACTCATGGTCTAAAAACATTCGCAATACAGCGGACTACGCTCGATTCAAACAGGTCTTCCACGCTTCGATTGATCCTCGTTTTGAGCGTTATTTTGAACCTGATCGCAATTTTAAAATTCGCCTCGATGAAATTACCTGGGGCGGTGTCGTTCAAGATGGCATCCCGCCATTAAGGCAGCCGAAGATGCTCAAAGCGACTGAGGCGAAATACCTCGATGATTCGAATGTCGTCTTCGGGATTGAAATCAATGGCGATGCCCGTGCCTATCCGAAGCGGATACTCGCATGGCATGAGATGTTCGTGGATGAAATCGGCGGAATTTCTTTGGCCGGAGTGTATTGCACACTTTGTGGCACTGTGATCGCTTATAATACAGAATTTGATGGTGTGACGCATGCATTAGGAACCAGTGGGTTTTTGTATCGCTCTAATAAATTAATGTATGATCAAGAAACACAATCGCTTTGGAGCACGTTAGAAGGCGTGCCCATTGCCGGGCCACTGGAAGGCAAGGGAATTCAGTTGAAGCAATATGCTTTAGTCACCACAACATGGGGCGAATGGAAAGAGCGTCATCCCAAGACCTTGGTGCTTTCCAAGAAGACAGGTCATCGGCGTAATTACAGTGAAGGAAACGCCTATCGCTCTTATTTTGAGACGGATGAGCGCATGTTTGAGACTCCATTCATCGACCAACGACTAAAAAATAAGGATGAAGTGCTGGCTTTACGCTTTGCCCCTATGGCAGAAAAAAAACTCGTTATCTATGAGGGATTCCTTCGTGAACATCCGATTTATGAAGGCAGCTATGATGGTCAGCCATATGTAATTTTAACGGATACCACTGGGGCTAACCGAGTTTACGAACGTCCTGCGAATTTAAGTTTTAGCGAATGGGATAAATCCACCTCCGTTAAAGACACTCAAGGCCATCATTGGACACTGAGTGAGGATTCATTGCGAGCGAAAGATGGCCGGCGGCTAGAACGGCTCGCCGCTCATCGTGCGTTTTGGTTTGGTTGGCATGGCGCCTTCCCCGATACGGACTTGATTCAATAGAGACCGCGTCGAGAACGCTGGTCACCAGCGAAAATCATACAAAGACACACGAAAATCCATCGCTGTGGAAAATTCAGTCTAAATAGGGGGGGGAAACAAAAGCATTCCCCGGCTTCGAGGAAACGATGAAGCAGCTGCGGATCGACAAATAATTTACTAAGGGGCAGGATCAGCCTTCGTTTTGGCTGCCGCTTTCTGCATGACGCTGGCGAGGGTGATTTCCGCGCCCGACTGTCGCTTGCTCTCGTCGGCCGCTTCCATGAAGGCGTAAACCTCCAGCGTCTCCTCCGGACTCACCGGCACCTCGCCGCTGCGGAAAAATTTGGCGATCGCGGTAATGAGTCCGTCGTAGCCGTCATAGGTGCCGATCTCGGCCTCGCCTTTCGCCCCGCGAGCGAGCCCCCCATATCCCTTACGCTCTTCGAAAACACCGGTGCGCCCATCGCTCCATTTTCCCTCGACCCGAACCTTACCATCGGCACTCAGCGAACGTTTGACGGATTCGCAGCCGGGGCCAAGAATGGTGAACAGGGATTCGACACCGTGGATCCCATACCAAAACAGATCGGGATGCGTCGGCTCGATGGTTGCCGGGCTACCCGCTTCCACATGGGAAACCTTGCCGATGGAGCCATCTCGCACGGCTTGATTTTGCTCGGCGAAGCGCAGAGCCGACGAGGAAAATACCGGCACGCCAGATTTTTTCGAAGCATCGAAAATAGTGATAGCATCCGATAGCGAGGCCGCGACCGGCTTGTCGATGAACACGCGCTTCCCGGCAGCCAGCACCGGCAGCAGCTGTTCGAGATGCGGGTGCCCGTCGTTGGTTTCTAAGAGCACGGCGTCCACCTTCTCCAGCAGTGCCGCAATCGATGGCACGATCTCGATACCCATGGCGACCAGCTCTTTGGTGTACTTTGGAACTCGGCTGAAGCTCGATTCGATGCTTGGACTGCCTTTCGGGTAAGCGGCCACCACTTTGCAAATTGCCAAATCGCCCTCGGCCTTGGGATCGTTCATCGCCTTGGTAAAAGCGATCACATGCGAGGTGTCGAGACCAATGATACCGACTCTGATCTCTTCGGCGCCAAGCCCACTCGGGACGATACAAGAGAAGGCGGCAATAACGGCGATAGCAAAATTTCTGAATCGGATTTTCATAGGAAAGGTTTGAGAACGGCTGAGAGACAAGACGAGTCCCCGTTTGTGGCGAGAAAACTCGCGTCGATCTGCGGGGAGTCAATCGCCATGCATCGACGGGGTCGCTCAGATGGCGTCCGCCATGCGTTTGAGCGCGGCGGCCACGGAAGCTTCCTCGTGAACCAGTGCCTGGAGGCTGCGAGCCACCCGCAGCGGTTCGCGGTGTTGCCAGACATTGCGCCCGACTGCGATACCGGAAGCGCCCGCGTCGATGGCGTTGCGCACCATCTGGAACAGCGCCTCGTCATCCCCCATCGCCGCGCCGCCTAACACCACCACCGGCACGAAACAGGCGTCGACGATGGATTTAAATTCGTCAATGCTCGCCCCCTGCGGATACGCCGTCTTGACCACGTCGGCGCCGATCTCCGCAGCGCAGCGCACAGCAAAACCGATGTTCTCGACGGTGTAGTCATCTGGCCTGCCGATCCCGTACGGCAACGCTTCGAGAATCACCGGCAGGCGGACATCGATACACTCGCTGACCAAAGTCGCGCATTCGCGCAAGATGCGCTCCTCTTGCGGGTGATGCGGATAACACATGTTCATCACCGCATTGGCGCCGATCTCCAACCCGTCCTCGGCGGCGAACACTCGGTAGGATCCCGCGTCGGGATTGTCGCGGTGAACCGGCTTGTAGATGTCGGTGCGAAAACAGATTCCCTTGCCCTGCAAGACCTCACCACAGGCTCGACCGAGCCCGAAATTCACCACGTAGCCATCGACGAAGGGGTTGAGCCCAGCGATCAATTCGCCCGGTTCCTGCAACCCGGGCACGGGGATCGCCGCGCCGTGGTCGAGCGGCACGATCAATGTCCGCCCCTCGGTAAAAAAGGAGCCCCAGTGGCCGTGAAATTGGTCGTCGTTCGCCATGGCGCACCCATCACCCCGCAAACGCCATGCACCAAAGAATATCTTGGATTTTCGCGCGCGTTCTAGTTTACTCTCCCATTCACGAAACCTGCCACACTCCCACTCAAACCACATCCCTACCATGCCTCTAGTCGAAACCAACGGAATCCAGATGTCCTACGAAGAACAGGGATCCGGCCCGCCGCTCATCCTCATCATGGGGATCACCGCGCCCGGTGCCGCCTGGGAGGCGCATGTCGAAGCCTGGCAGAAGAACTTCCGCTGCATCATCGTCGACAATCGCGGGGTGGGCGCTTCGGATAAACCAGAAGGCCCTTATTCCAGCGCCATGATGGCCGATGACTACGCCGGCCTGATGGACGCCTTGGGGATCGAGAAAGCGAGTGTCGTCGGCTGCTCGATGGGCTCGATCATTGCCCAACAACTCACCCTAAGACATCCAGAAAAGGTGCAAAGCGCCGTCCTCATGTGTACCTGGGCACGCTGCGACCGCTACGCCGCCTCGGTCTTCGAGCACATCAAACACTGCAAGGCGCGTCTTCGCCCCGAAGAGTTCATGAACTATCTGCAGCTGCTGATTTTCACCAAGCCGTCATGGGACGCGGACGATTTCTATCAAACCATGCTCGACGGTAGAATCGATGCCGGCAGGGGCGAGTGCCCGCAACCCCTGCACGCCGTAGAAGCGCAGGCCGCCGCCTGTATCGATCACGACGTCTATGACGACCTAGGAAAAATCGCTGCGCCCTGCCTAGTCATCGGCGGCCAAAACGACATTTTCACCCCGCGCTGGATGGCCGAAGAAACCGCCGCCGCACTCCCCGAAGCGGATCTCCATCTCTACGAGGGCTCTGGACACGCATTCCACTGGGAGAATCTCGACGATTTCAACCCGCGCGTTCGCGACTGGTTGTTAGCACATTGATCAAAAATTCCCAAAACTTAAAACCTAACACTAATACAAATACTTAAAAAAAATGGCTATCAAATTCGGATCCGAAGTTTACACCTGGTTCATGGACGGTTATGGCGAGGGCAACGCCAACAAGCTCGGCCACATGGCGAAAATTATCGGCCAGGCCGGTTTCACCGGTATCGAACCGATGGTGCTGGAGCCCTACGACACCTACTGGATGGGCGACTACAAGGATCCGGCCAAGCTCAAAGATGCGCTCGACGAGGCCGGGATCGAACTAGCGGCACTGGCGCTCATTTGCAAATGGGATGGCGAAGAGGAAACCGCCGCAGAGCGTGAATGCGCCGACTGGACGATCGAGACCCTCAAGCTCTTCCCCGGCGCCGCGCTCGGCACCGTTCCCCTACCCGACGGCCGCCATCACTTGCAGCAGCGACGGCTAAACCTCGTCAACAACGTCAACCGCGTCTCCCGCCGCGCTGCCGAAGCCGGGCTGAAGTGCTCCTTCCACCCGAACAGCCCGCCCGCCTCGCTGGTGCGCACGCAATACGACTACGACGTCGTAATTTCCAGCCTCGACCCGAGCGTCACCGGCTGGACACCGGACGTCGGCCACATCGCCCGCGGCGGCATGGACGTGATCGAGACCATGAACAAGTGGCAACACCTAGTGAACCACGTCCACTACAAGGACTTCTCCGGCAACGGCCCCGAGCCATGGGCGCAGATGGGCAGCGGCAAGCTCGATTTCCATCGCATCACCGAATGGCTGACCCTGCGCAACTACGAGGGCTGGATCATTTGCGAAGACGAGGCCGAAGCCGCCATCAAAGACCCAGACGGCGTCACCTTGCAAAACGGCAAATGGTGCCAAGAACAACTGGCGCCGCTGGTGTAAGCGCTATCCTTACAAAAAAAGTCCGGGGAACCGGCCGCTGCATCCTTCGTGATATGAAACGCTACCTCCCGCTCGCCGCCAGCGCCGCGCTTCTCGGCACCCTCACGGTGATGTCCTGCATGACCGTGCCCGACACCGGGCGCAAAACGTTCAGCTTCATCAGCCCTAGCGACGAGAAACAAATGGGGCTGGCGTCGTTCCAAAAGATCAAGAAGGAGAGAAAAATCTCCCGCGATTCGACGAAAAACGCGCAACTGCAACGAGTGGGTCGCCGCCTAACAAAGGTGATTCGGATGCCTGATGCCGAGTGGGAATTCGTGCTGTTCGAGGACAGCACGCCGAACGCCTTCGCGCTGCCCGGAGGGAAAGTCGGCGTACACACCGGCCTGTTTCAAATAACCCAAAGCGACGCCGGTCTGGCGGCGGTCATCGGACACGAGATCGCTCACGTCATCGCCCGTCACGGTGCCGAGCGGATGTCGCGCCAGACCTTGGCCGCTGTCGGCGGCGGAGCGGTCGCCATCGCTCTCGGCCAAAACGGCGACCTGAGCAACGCCCAGAAGGCCGCCGTTCTCGGCGCCTATGGCGCCGGAGTCACCGTCGGTGCGATCCTGCCCTTTTCACGGCGACAGGAAATCGAATCGGACCAGCTCGGCGCGCTCTACATGGCGCGCGCCGGGTACGACCCGCGCCAAGCCATCGGCGTCTGGCAACGCTTCGCCAGCTACCGCGGCAGCGCAGGCGGGAAGATCCCCTTCCTCAGCACCCACCCCTCGGACACGCAGCGCATCGCCGCGCTCCAGGCATTCATGCCGCGCGCGTTGGAAGAATACACCCACTAGGAATCGAACCTAGACCTACGGTTCCGGAAACCGCCGTACTATCCATTATACTATAGGTGCGTT
>QIKC01000023.1 GCA_003232855.1 Verrucomicrobiales bacterium | reverse complement strand
CGCCGATGTAGACGTTGTCGTGTAAGTGCTTGAGCTCGGCCTCCCCCTCGAATTTGGCCTCGGGGACATAGGTCTTGTAGCCCATGGATTGAAAAAACTTTACGCCCACCTCGGTCTCGCCCCAGCGCGGCTCGGAGCGGTAGTTGGATATGATCACGGTGTCTTTGGCCTCCTGGTGCCCGAGGACAATGCCGAGGTTCGCGGTGAACACGAGATCCTGTAGCCCACACCCTCGAGGTACCGGCAGCAGCTGCACGAAGGCCTTGGACGAGATGAATGCGTAGAGCGCCTGAAACTGCCGAAAAGCCTTGTTCTGATTAACACGGCGTTCGTCGTCGTTGAGATCGACCATCCACACGTTGTTGGGCTCGTCCGTCGTATAGGAGAGCGGCGGGCACATGAGATAGGCGGGCACCTCGAGATGGCTAAAGTTCCACGGCGCTACAGCGGATGCCGGAGTTTCTGCGGTGGCAGCGGCGACGCGGTCGCCCTTGACGGTGGCGGTTTCTGAGTAGAGTTCGGTAATCATGTTTTGTTAGTAAGGTAGTGATCTTGTTAGCGAATTTGTTAGTTACGAATGATTTTCAACAACGGGTCGACCCCGGCCTCGATATGCGTGCTCACCTCGTGCAGACACTCGAAGTCCACCCCCTTCCCCAGCGGCACGATCAGATCGACCTGTGACCCGTAACGGATCTGCGAGAACCTCTGGTTCTGCTGGTAGGGACGGTGGCTGCTCAGATCGAAGGGCGTGATCGAATCCACGTCGTAGTCGGCCATCTGCAGAATGTAATAGTCCAGCCCCAGATCCCCGGTCTCGACCTTGTTCAGCATCCGTTGGTTACCGTGCAGGTAATCGGCGGTGTCGTGATCGACGATCAAATCATCGACCAGCGCGTTCTCCATCGCCAGCATCGGCCGGTTAAAGCTATCGATCGGCTCCAGTTCGCGAAAGCTCAACACCCCCGGGTACGGGATACGGTTGACGTGGACATCGTAAAAAGTCATGAAAATTCCGATCACCAGACTCTCTTCTACCTCGTAGGAGGGCTCGCGCATCGCCTCGCGCAGAGTGTAGTTACGCCCCTTGATCTCCACCACCGCCTCGTCCTGCCGCACCCGCCGCTGATAGATGATCACCCCATCCGCCGGCGAGAAAAAATAATCGCTGTCCGATTGGATCGGCCGCATCGGGTCGCGGAAAAAATGCCGCTCAGAAAGCCAACGCACCGAACGCCCCCGAACCTTTGTGACATCCTGATTAACCCAATCTGCTAAAAGTTTTGCCATATTATCTATTTTGTTCTGTCGATTGTCCATTTTAACGAAATATCAACAACTCGCAACTCAAAATTTATAAAAAACTTAAAATTGCGAAGATCTTTATAAATCATCACTGCTCGCGCCGTGTTCCCGAGCGCATGAATTGCCCACAAATTCGCATCAGGGGGATAGCGCTGCCCCCAGCGCTGGGTAGCTTCTGGCTCCTCAATTACGGACGCCCATGCCCCCAAAACTCCCAAACCTCGTCTCGGTTACGACCATCGCCGAAGACGGATCGCGCGTCGCCCTACACCCCTCCGACGTCCACGGCCGTTTCACCAAACAGCGACGGGTGTTCGCGTTATTGCTCATCGCCCTCTATGTCGCCCTGCCTTGGATCCCGGTTCGCGGCCAGCCGGCACTGTTTTTCGATCTCGCCAATGGCCGTTTCCACGTCTTTGGCCTCACTTTCCTAACTCAGGACTTCTGGCTCGTCTTCTTCCTGATCAGCGGCACCGGTTTCGCGCTGTTCTATATCACCGCGCTGTTCGGTCGCCTCTGGTGTGGTTGGGCCTGCCCCTACACGGTGTTCCTCGAACATGTTTTCCGCCGTATCGAGCGCTGGATCGACGGTGACTCAACAGCTCGGCAGAAGCTCGACCGAGCGCCTTGGGGGGCAGGAAAATGGATCCGCCGCCTAATCAAGCACCTCCTCTACATCCTCTGTGCCACAGTCATCGCCCATGTCTTCCTCTCCTACTTCGTGAGCATCGGTGGACTCTATCGCTACATGGGCGAATCACCGATGGCGAATTTCAAATCGTTCGCACTCGTCTTCGCCCTCACCGCCGCTATCTACTTCTGCTTCGCCTGGTTCCGCGAGCAATTTTGCATCATCCTCTGCCCCTACGGTCGCATCCAATCGGCGCTCACCGACGACGACACCATCATCATCGGCTACGACCCGAAGCGTGGAGAACCGCGAGGCAAAGCCTCCGACCCCGCGACCGGGGACTGCATCGACTGCCGCCGCTGCGTCACCGTCTGCCCCACCGGCATCGACATCCGCAATGGCCTACAGCTCGAATGCATCGGTTGCGCAGCCTGCGTGGACGCCTGCGACTCGATCATGGACAAAATCGACCGGCCGCGTGGGCTGGTACGCTACGACTCTTTCAACGGGTTGGTGGGCAAAACCAAGCGCATCGTCCGCCCGCGCATCCTACTCTACACCGTGCTCATGTTTGTCGGCGCCAGCGTCTTGGGCGTCGCCTTGACGCGGGTGCATGACGTCGAAGTATTGACCACGCGCATGACAGGGATGCCCTACTACGTTACCGATGAGACGGTGCGCAATCAGTTCAAAATTCGCCTATTCACCAAGCGCGCGGAGCCGACGACCTTCACCCTTTCCTTGGAAAACGCTCCAGAGGGAACCATCGCCGGGGGCATCGACCGGCCGGTGACACTCGGCCCGCTCGGCTCGATCGAACAACCGCTCACCGTCATCATCCCGCGCGAATTCTACACTGGCCCGGGTTCGTTCAAACTGGTCTCGCGCTCGCAGCCGGGAGGCACCATCATTACCCACACGCTCGACTTCGTCGGCCCCGACGCCCGCCTGCTGGCCGAAGACGCCGAGGCCGCGACGAAGAACAAACCAAAACCATGACCGACCGACCATGACCGACAAACCGATACGATTTGACCAATTCTGGTGGTGGGTGATCGCCGCCTTCGCTCTCATCATCGCCGCCTGGGGAACCCTCATCACCATCGCCACGAAGAATCCCAACCCCCCTATCGAGATGGGCGACACCCCCACCCCGCCGACCACCGATCACTAGCTCCCCCCATGTTCGAAGTGGCCACCATCAACACCGCCGCCGGCGCCTTTGCCGCCGGTCTGGCTACCAGCGCCCATTGCGCTGGCATGTGCGGCCCGCTCGCCTGTCTGGCGGGAGCCGGGGAAGACAGGGGAAAGGCCGCACGCCTCTTCGGCCCCGCCGGCTACCACCTCGGGCGGCTGGCGTCCTACGCGACGATCGGCGCCCTGGCCGGTTGGCTGGGGCGGGCGCCGCTGGAATTCCTCTCAACGACCCCAGCGCGCGTCCTGCCATGGGCTCTGGCGACGGCGCTGGTGGCGATCGGGTTCGGCCTCGACAAGAAAATCCCACGCCCGGCGGCAGCGGGGCGATGGCTGTTCAAAATTCGCCTCGCTCTGGATCGCCGCAGCCCCATAGTTTCCGGAGGATTGTTAGGCATCGCGACCCCGCTACTGCCCTGCGCGCCGCTCTACATCATGTTCGGGCTCGCCCTCACCACCGGATCGGCGGCGGCCGGTGCCGAATTCACTGCGGCTTTCGCCCTCGGCACGATCCCCCTACTGTTGGTGGCCGGGAGCGCCCTCCGCTGGATCACCCAGAGCTTCGGCTCCGGCGGCCTCACCGCCGTCCGCCGAGCCGTCGCCCTCACCGCCGCCGCCGCCATCATCTGGCGCCTCTCCTACGGATCCTCTATCGCCGCCCCCTCCCCCACCTGCCCGCTCTGCCCTTGAAACTCCACACCAAACCCACCACGCCTAACTCTATGAAAAACATCATCGCCTCCATCGATTTTTCCGACGTCAGTTCCGCCGTCATCAAACACGCCGCCGAGCAGGCCGACGCCTTCGATGCCAAACTCCACCTTGTCCATGTCTGGGATCCCGAAGTGCTGATCGATAGTGGCTATGGCGCCGAACCTGCACTGGCGATGAACGTCCATGACGAACGGCTGGAATCGCTCAAAAAACGCACCGAGGAAGAGGCCGAGCAACTGCGCGCCAAGGGCAGGTTCTGCGACGGCACGGTGCTCATCGGCCGTCCCCACAAAGCCATCATCAAACACGCCAGCGAAACCGCAGCCGATCTGGTGGTCATCGGCTCGCACGGCCACAGCGCACTCGGCAGCCTACTCATGGGCAGTTGCGCCAGCGCCCTAGTCAGAAAGGCCTGTTTCCCAGTGCTTGTCATCCCGGCTCTGGAGGCCGACGAAGAGCGGGAATGATCCGTCAGCTCCGCCTCCTGTCGGCCATCGCCCGCAGTGGGGATTGAGGGTCGAACATGCCTCCCGCGAACCAGAGCTGCGAGCACTGCGGCAATGCCTTCGTCCCCGCACCGGGGAAGGAGCGGTTCTGCTGCGCGGGATGCGAACACGTCTACGCGCTAATCCGCAACGACGGGCTGGGACAATTCTACGACCTGCAGGCAGGGACGAAGACGGTGCCGATCGAAAACCTGGCCTTCGAGCAGCGCGATTACGGCTGGCTGCAACCCCTCGTCGAAACCGCAGAGGGAACGGTGAACAAAGACACTCCGGCAACGTTCGAACTCTCGGTCTCCGGCCTCTCCTGCGCCGCCTGCGTCTGGTTGGTGCAGCGGGTGTTCGAACGCCAACCCGGCGCGGTCAAAGCTTCCGCCGATGCGGCGGGCGGTCGCCTCCACCTCACCTGGAATGTCGGCGACTGCGATCTCACACTCTTCGCCCGCACCATCCAGGGGTTCGGCTACGTGCTCGGCGCGCCCGGCGAAGGGGGCGGCGACGATTCGGCGATGATCAAGCGGCTCGGACTGTGCGCCGCCTTTGCCCTCAACGCCATGGCCTTCACCCTGCCTCGCTACTTGGGCATGCCCCCGGATTTCGTCGTCGCAGGGCTCTTCGAAATGGTGGCCGCAGCGTCCGCCGCCCTGGCGATGGCGGTCGGCGGTTCCTACTTCATCAGCCGCGCCGCGCGGGCGCTGCGCCAGGGGGTGGTACATATCGATCTGCCCATCGCGCTCGGCGTCAGCGCCGCCTTCGCCGGCTCCATGATCGGCTGGATCGCCGGGTTCGCGCCACTGTTGTATTTCGATTTCGTCGCGGTATTCATCTTCCTCATGCTGGGCGGCCGCTGGATCCAAGAGCGCTCCCTGTCCCGCAACCGCAGCCGCCTCGCCGAAGGCAACGCCGCCCCGGCCCAGTTCCGTCCGATCGACGGCGACGGCGCGCTGCGCCCCATCGCCGAACTGCTCGCCGGCGAACACTACCACATCTCCCCCGGCGGCATCGTCCCCGTCGCCAGCACCGTCGCCCGTGAGGCCCCCTTCGGACTCGGCTGGATCAGCGGCGAGGCAGAGGCGCCGACCATCCCCGTCGGCGGCATCGCCCCGTCCGGATCACTCTACCTCGGCGCCACCGACACCACCCTGCTCGCCCGTGAGCCATGGCAGCTCTCACTACTCGCCAGACTCACCCGACAAACCTCTACCGCCGAGCAAGACGATCCCCGCCTGGCCAAAATCATCACCACCTACATCGTCATCGTGATCATCTTGGGCTGCGTCGGTGCCGCCCTTTGGCTAGCGAGCACCGGTGATTGGACGCGGGCTCTACAGGTCGCCATCTCCCTCTTCGTCATCTCGTGCCCCTGCGCGATCGGAGTCGCACTGCCACTCGCCGACCGCATCGCCGCCGCCCGCGCATCGCATTGCGGAGCCTATCTTCAGCGACGTGGATTTTGGTCGCGCTTCGCCCGCATTCGCAAGGTCATCTTCGACAAAACAGGGACGCTCACCGAAGGCCGACCGCGCCTGATCACCCCCGCCGAATTGACCTCACTGCGACCGCAGGCCGCCGCCGCCCTGCTCCGCCTCACCAGCGGAAACCCCCACCCGATCAGCCGCGCGTTAGCGGAAGAGCTTTCCCGCATCGGCACCACCAGCGACGCCTTCCCGCTCTGCGAAGTCGAAGAAATCCCCGGGCACGGGCTCTCCATGCGCGACCCCGAGGACAAGGTGTGGCGCTTGGAGAAAGACGGTCGCGCCCTCTCCGACGCCGTTTTCCTCTGCTGCGACGAACGGCTCGCCACCTTCAAATTCCGCGACAGCACCCGCCCCGGCGCCGCCGCAGAGATCACCAAATTGCACAAAGACGGACTGGACGTCTATCTCATGAGCGGTGACCGACGGACAAAGGTCGCCGCGATCGCCAGCCAACTCGGCATCCCTGAAAGCCATTGGCGCGCCCGCATGTCACCCGACGACAAAGCGCAATGGGTGCGCCAACTCGACAACAACGACACCCTCTATCTCGGCGACGGCGCCAACGACAGCCTCGCCTTCGACGCCGCCACCTGCACCGCCACCCCCGCCGGAGAACTGGCGCTCCTGCACGATAAAGCCGACCTCTACTTCCTCGGTCGCAGCCTGTCCTGGCTAGGCCACTTACACCAGATTGGACGCTGTCGCCGCCGTGCGATCCGGACGGTAATCGCCTTCACCATCCTCTACAACACCGCCGCCGGAGCCGCCGCCCTCTCGGGAATGATGAACCCACTACTGGCCGCGATCCTCATGCCTCTGAGCTCCGCACTCACTATCGCCCTCATCGGAATTTCCATGCGCAGGCGCGCCAAGTGACGCCCATGCGTTAAAAACAATGAAGCGACATTAATGGATGTTTAATCAAACTTGGCAACACCGGCACCCTTCGCTCACGCCAGAATCGTACCGTCCTCACCTCACCTTGCGTCTTGAGGAACGGGGGAAATCTCCCCCAAAGGAATATCCATTGAATATCGGCCAAGGTTTGCTGTAGATTGTCATCCCCCGCCGATGAAATCTGATTCCGCCGAATTTGTCCGACTCCTCACCGAGGCACAAGGGCCTGTGTACGGCTACATCATGACCCTTCTGCCCGACCGCAGCAGAGCTCGGGATCTACTGCAAGAGACCAATATCACGCTCTGGAAAAAGGCAGCGACGTTCCAAGAAGGCACCAACTTTAACGCCTGGGCATGCAAAATTGCCTATTTTCACGTGCTCTCCTTCCGCCGCAAAATGGCTCGGGAGAAACTGGTTTTCGGTGACGAAATCCTCGATTACCTCGCCGAGCGCAACGACGATCGCGCCGATGAGGAGGGAGCCGATGCCCGCAATCAGGCGCTGCGCCGCTGCTTGCTTAAACTCCCGGAACACCATCGCAAACTGGTGGAAGCGCGCTACCAACCGGGCGCATCAGTGCAGGGGCTCGCCGCCGAACAAGAGCGCTCGGTCGGCTCGGTTTCGCAGACGCTCTACCGGATCAGGCACAACCTGATGACCTGCATCGAAAAAAGCCTCGCCTCCGAACAATCGAGTTGAGAAACCCAGCAGCAGGGCCATTAGCTGGTGAAACTTTAGAAAATTCCATGCGCCAGAGACAAAGCAAATTCGTTGAGCTCGAAAAGCTCCTTTCCGCCTTACACGACGACCTCGCCGATCGTGACGACATCACGCGTATCGAGAACCTGCTCGATGGCGACCCGGAAGCCTGCGAATTCTACCTCGACTACACCCAGATGTGCGCGGCAGTCGACCTCGAGTTGGGCGCCAGCCAGCCAGTCGAAATATCGAGCAGCGACGGCGTCCGCAAGGCCATCTCACAATCGACCGCCCTGTTTTTCAAAGGTCAGAACACGCGGCAAATACTACGCCCCAACTGGCGCCCCCTACCGTGGACCGCCGCCGCCGCAGCAATCGTGCTCTGCGCCGGGACGCTGACCTTCTTCGCGGGCAAATGGTTGCCCTTCGGCTCTCAGACAGCCGTCGCGGCGAAAGAGGTGCCCGCTATCGACAACGGTGTGGCGATCCTCATGGGCACCGTGGGGGCGAGCTTCGGCGACAGCGGGCTACAACCCGAGGCGAGCGGGGGCATCTTGCCACTCGGCGAGCTGCAACTGGAATCGGGCATCGCCGAAATCGAATTCTACAACGGCGCACGGGTTATCCTCGAAGGCCCCGCCCGGTTCGAGATCGACTCCGAAAACAGCGGAATCCTCAGCGAGGGCAGGATGCGGGCGAAGGTTCCATCACAGGCCAGCGGTTTCCACATCTCCACAGCTCAAGTCGAAATCGTCGATCAGGGCGCCGAATTCGCACTGCGCATCGGCGATGACGGGCAGCGCACCGAAGTTCACTGTTTCGAAGGAACACTCACTATCTACGCAGCCGATTCCTCCCGCGATCCGAAATCGCAACACCACCTGCTAGCGCAGCACGCGCTACAATTCCAAAACGGCGCCGCGAAATCGATCGAGACCGACCCGATGTCCTTCATCTCCTTTGCCGACATGGCGCAGACCTCGCTGAAAAACGCCTCGATGCGCCACCAGCGCTGGCGCGACCTCGTCGAAGAGATGCGCGCCGACGATGACATCCTCGCCCTCTACGACTTCGAAGACCAGGGGCCGCGCGAGCGGACACTGGTAAACCAAGCCGCCTACCAGAACCAGTTCACCCACGGCGCCATCGTCGGAGGCCGCTGGACCAACGGCCGCTGGCCCTCTAAAGGGGCGTTGGAGTTCAACCGCGCCAGCGACCGCGTGCGCATCCATGCCAGCGGCAGCTACGAAGCACTAACATTCGCCGGATGGGTGCGCGCCGACGCCCTGCCAAACAGCCACAACACCCTGCTCGCCAGCAACGCCACGGCTCCCGGTACCTGCGAATGGTTGATCACCCGCGATGGCGAACTGCAACTCAAGGTTCGCGGCGCGGACGGCAAAAACATCCACCACTTCACCTCGCAACCAGTGCTAACGGCAAAGAAACTGGGCAAATGGCACTACCTAGCCACCGTGTTCGACACCGAGTCGAACAGCGTGCGCCACTACCTCGATGGTCGCGAGGTGTCGAACAGCCCCATCGACACCGATACCAAGCTCTCCATTTCCCTCGGCGATGCCGAGATCGGCAATTCCAGCGGCCGCACCCCGAACGGCAAACGCTCCATCAGAAACTTCACCGGACGTATCGACGAGTTCGCGATTTTTCGCCGCAGCATCGATGCAACCGAGCTGGCCGAGATGTATCGCATCGGCAAGCCGCACTAGTCCGTCCTACCGAACTCGGTCTCCCATCGTCCCGATGTTCATACCACTAGCATCAGCACAACGCTAACAAATCATCGAACCATAAACGATGGAACCCGCAGACTGGAAAAAGGCAGCTCGGGATTACAGCGGTGAGGTGCTCAGCGTCTTCCACCACGACCGCGCCGGCAAGATTCACGCGCTAATCGAAAAATTCGGCGACCCACAGCGCAGCGCCACCGACCTCGGCTGCGGCACCGGCACCTTCCTCCCGCTGCTCTGCGAACACTTCGGGCAAGTGCAGGCATGTGACTACTCCGCAGAGATGCTCGCCGCAGCACGACGGCGCAATCGGCGACGGCCAAACCTGGAATTCTCGCAAATCGACCTGCGCCGCTCGCCGCCGCCACGCGCGTCCGACTTCGTGCTCTGCATCAATGCCCTGCTCGCCCCCCGCCTCGCCGAGCGCGAATCCATGTGGCGCCACCTGGCCGCCGCCGTCCTGCCCGGCGGGCGGGTCGCTCTCGTCGTCCCCTCGCTCGAATCCGGCCTGCTGGCGCGGCACCGACTGGTCGAATGGAACCTGCGCAGCGGCGTTCCCCCGGCGCAGGCACTCCGCGAGAGCTTCGAGCCCGGCGATCCCACCGCCGCCCAAATCGCCCGCGGCGGCCTGCTCGATGCGGGCGGCCAGATCACCAAACATTACTTGGAAGGCGAACTCGCCACCACCAGCGCACGCTTCGGACTCACCATCCTCTCCTGCGACAAGATCGGAATACACCTGGAGCACCGAATTCACCCGCCCACCGCGCTGGATGCGCGAGCCCTATCCTTGGGACTGGTTGCTCCTCTTAAAGCGCCCCTTGTCGTCGATCCAGTTGGCCAAATCGCGAGACTAGCCGAGAGGGGCGCGACGCGCTATCTTCCGATCCGATCCCTCCTCCGCCGCCCGTCGCGGGCGCCTCACCACCGCCCACGGCACCGTGGAAACCCCGGTGTTCATGCCCGTCGGCACTCAAGGCTCTGTCAAAGCCGTCAGCCCAGACGAGCTGCGCGGGCTAGGCGCGCAGATCCTGCTCGGCAACACCTACCACCTCTTCATCCGCCCCGGCACCGAGATCATCCGCGAATTCGGCGGCCTACACGCCTTCATGAACTGGGATCGTGCCATCCTCACCGACAGCGGCGGCTTCCAAGTCTGGTCGCTGGCCAAGCTGCGCAAGATTTCCGAAGAGGGCGTCCACTTCCAAAACCACCTCGACGGCACCCCCACCTTTATCGGCCCCGAAACCTCCATGGAGATCCAAGCCGCACTCGGCTCCGACATCGCCATGCTCTTCGACGAGTGCCCACCCTACCCCTGCGAGCGCGACTACGCGCAAACCAGCGGCGAACTCACCCTGCGCTGGGCCGCTCGCTGCAAAGAATGGGTCGCCCAAAACGCGCCCCAAGCTGGCGGCGGCACCGGCAGGCAACTCCACTTCGGCATCGTCCAAGGCTCGATCTACCCCGAGCTGCGCGAGCGCTCCGCGCGCGGCCTCGTCGAACTCGGTTTCGACGGCTACGCCATCGGCGGCGTCAGCGTCGGCGAGCCCGAGACCGAGATGCTGGCCGCCGTCGAGCACTCCGTTCCCTTCCTCCCAAAAGACCGCCCACGCTACGCCATGGGACTCGGCACCCCGCCGCAAATGATCGAGATGGTCGCCCGCGGCATCGACATGTTCGACTGCGTGCTCCCCACCCGCGTCGCCCGCACCGGCACCGCCTACACCGCCAGCGGCACCCTCAACCTAAAGAACCAAAAATTCGCCCACGACCAACGACCCATCGAAGAAGACTGCGCCTGTTACTCCTGCGCCAGCGGCTTCGCCCGCGGCTACATCCGCCACCTCGTAAAATCCAAAGAGATCCTCGGCCTGCGCCTCGTCACCCTACACAACCTCCACTTCTACCTGCACCTCCTCGCCCGCGCCCGCACGGCACTAGAGGCCGGTAATTTTGCCGAACTGCGAAGCCACGTCACCTCCACCTACGTCCCGACATCAGTGATCCGTGAGGAAGAACCCAACTAAACGTTCTCTTCATCACAAAAAAAGCCTCTCTCAGAAATCGTAACCATTCAGGTCTCGAAAAGTCGTTTGTCAGCGTTCAACAAGAGCCTCAACCCGCCTCACCGGCACCCCCGAACATCCCTCACGCATCTAAAGACGCAACGACGGCGGCGCAGCCGTCCTCCAATAATTCTGTCAATTCTGTTAATTCTGTCAAAAAATCCGTCGCTAGGCTTAAATCGCGGAACCCCGAAAATCAGTGTCACGATCAGCGCGATCTGTTCGGGAATGTGGGCGACGGCGCTGGGCTCGACATGCGGTTGCAGCAGGGGTGATCCGCTGCGAAGACATCGCGCCACCCTCGGGTGAGGGTGGCGCCGAGATCAAGAGTACGGATATCGGAATCCGGCTACGATGCCGGCGTGACGACGGCTTCGACCCTGTAGCTGCGGGCGGGCGGCAGTGGGTCGCTATCGATGCCGGTCAGATCCTCGTCGGCGGCGACGGTCAACGATCCTTGGAGGAGGGTCCAGACGCCTAGGTCGTCGCTGAAGAACAGGCTGTAAGTGTGACCGACCCTCGCAGGCCAAGTGATCTCCGTCTGGCCTCCGCCGGTGACGATGTTGGTGATCTGGAGAAAATCGCTCGGGTTGTTGGGATCGGTGCCCGCGGCGTACTCCTCGGCATTGGTCGAACCATCGTTATCTGGGT
>QIKC01000173.1 GCA_003232855.1 Verrucomicrobiales bacterium | reverse complement strand
TCGTTGAAGCGCACGCGACCTGGTGTGGTCTCGATAATCACGTCGTCGGGATTGCCGTAGATGCTGTCGGCGCCGCGGTCGGGGTTGGACAGGCGGATCTTGCCATGCAACGGCACGGAGCGATGGGCAATGGCGAATTCGACCTCGGTGGTGGAGGCGAAGAGGGGGGTGCGTTTGCCTTCCTCGATCCGATCGGTGATGTGGTGCCGGTGGTGGGTGAGGAAGTAGCAGCCGAGGACGATGTCCTGCGACGGCGTGGTGATGGGGCGACCACTGGACGGCGAGAAGATGTTGTTCGGCGCCAGCATGAGGAGGCGTGCCTCCAACTGTGCTTCGACGGAGAGCGGCACGTGCACGGCCATCTGATCGCCATCGAAGTCGGCGTTGTAGGCGGAACAAGTGAGCGGGTGCAGGCGGATGGCGGAGCCCTCGATGAGGACGGGCTCGAAGGCCTGAATGGAGAGGCGGTGCAGGGTGGGCGCGCGGTTGAGCATCACCGGGTGGCCTTTGGTGACCTCCTCGAGGATGTCCCAGACTTCGGGCGTCTTGCGCTCGATCATCTTCTTGGCGGAGCGCACGGTGTGGACGTAGCCGAGTTCTTTGAGGCGACGAATGATGAAGGGTTCGAAGAGAACCAGCGCCATCTTTTTCGGCAGGCCGCACTGGTGCAGGCGCAGTTCGGGGCCGATGACGATGACGGAGCGGCCGGAGTAATCGACGCGTTTGCCGAGCAAGTTCTGACGGAAGCGCCCGCCTTTGCCCTTGAGCATATCGGAGAGAGACTTCAGCGGGCGATTGCCAGCGCCGGTGACGGCGCGGCCGTGACGACCGTTGTCGAAGAGGGCATCGACGGCCTCTTGGAGCATGCGTTTCTCGTTGCGGATGATGACCTCGGGGGTCTTCAACTGCAGGAGATTTTTGAGGCGGTTATTGCGGTTGATGACGCGACGATAGAGGTCGTTGAGGTCGGAGGTGGCAAAGCGGCCACCCTCCAGCGGCACCAACGGGCGCAGGTCTGGCGGGATGACGGGGAGCACCTCGAGGATCATCCACTCCGGGCGGGTGTGGCTTTGTGCAAAGCCCTGGGCGAGCTTGAGGCGCTTGGCGAGTTTCTTGCGCACCTGCTTGGAGCGGGTCTTGGTCATGGCCTCCTCGAGCTCCTTGACGGTGTCGACGAGCTTGATGCCCGCCAGCAAATCGCGGATGGCTTCGGCGCCCATGCCGGCGCGGAAGGAGTCCTCGCCGAATTCGTCTTCGGCCTCACGCAGTTCTTGTTCGGTGAGCAGTTGCGCGAGTTCGAGCGGGGTCTTGCCCGGGTCGGTGACGATGTAATCCTCGTAGTAAATGACGCGCTCCAGCATGCGGGCGCTCATGTCGAGCATGAGGCCGATGCGCGAGGGCATGCATTTGTAGAACCAAATGTGGCTGACCGGCACGGCCAATTCGATGTGACCCATGCGTTCGCGGCGCACACGGGAGAGGGTGACTTCGACGCCACAGCGGTCGCAAATGACGCCCTTGTGTTTGATGCGTTTGTATTTTCCGCAGGTGCATTCCCAGTCTTTGGTCGGGCCGAAAATGCGTTCGCAGAAGAGGCCGCCTTTCTCGGGTTTAAAGGTGCGGTAATTGATGGTCTCGGGGTTTTGAACTTCCCCTTTAGACCAGCTGCGGATGGTATCGGCGGCGGCGACGGTGATGTTCACCTGGTCGAAGCCGGGCTTCTTCGTGTCTGCCCCGAAAAGCTCGCGGATGTTGGACTCAACGCTCATGATAGTAGATGGTGTAAGTTGTCTTGGGAATAGGGTTAGGCTTCGCGGGCTTCACGTCCGTCGGTGATGATGGGGCGGGAACTGGGGCCGACTTTGACGTCGAGGCAGAGACTCTGCATTTCTTTGATGAGGACGTTGAAGGATTCCGGGGTGCCGGCCTCCAAGCTGTTGTCGCCTTTGACGATGGATTCGTAGATGCGGGTGCGGCCCTGGACATCGTCAGATTTGACGGTGAGCAGTTCCTGCAACGTGTAGGCGGCGCCGTAGGCTTCGAGCGCCCAGACTTCCATCTCTCCGAAACGCTGGCCGCCGTATTGAGCCTTGCCGCCGAGCGGTTGCTGGGTGACCAACGAGTAGGGGCCGACGGCGCGGGCGTGAATTTTGTCGGCGACTAGGTGGCCGAGCTTGAGCATGTAGATGTAGCCGACCACGACTTCCTGATAGAAGGGGTCGCCGGTCTGGCCGTCGTAGAGTTGGGATTTGCCGTTGAGGCCGATCCATTCAAAGCCGGGTTTGGCTTTGGCCTCCTTCAGGTATTCCATAATGCGGGTCTCGGGGATGCCGTCGAAGATCGGCGTGGCGACCTTGAAGCCGAGCGCTTTGGCGGCGACGCCGAGGTGGGTCTCTAGGACCTGCCCGACGTTCATTCGCGAGGGCACGCCAAGGGGGTTGAGGCAAATGTCGACCGGGGTGCCGTCTTCGAGGAAGGGCATGTCCTCTTCGGGGACGATTTTGGCGACGACGCCTTTGTTGCCGTGGCGACCGGCCATCTTATCCCCAACGGAGAGCTTTCGCTTGCTGGCGACGAAGACTTTGACCGCTTTGATGACGCCGGGCTCGGCATCGTCGCCGCTCTCGATGCGGTCGAGGTTGCGTTCGCGTTCGGCGTCGATTTCGGCGAATTTGGTGGAAAACGCATCGATGATCTCGGTGATCTTATTACGGATCGGCGAGGGATCGATCTCGATCGAATCGTGGGCGGAGGCGAGCTTACGCAGCAGAGTCTTGGTGATTTTCTTGTTGGCGGGGATGATGAGGTCGCCGGACTTGCTGTTGACTACGTCGAGCGGGACTTTCTCGCCGAGCAGGATGTCGGAGAGTTTCTCGGTGAGCTGGTCGGTGAGCTCGTCGCGCTTTTTCTTGTGATCGGAATCGATGCCTTTGAGCTGCTTACGCACCTCGGCATCGGTCATCTGCTCTTTCTCCTGCTTGTTGCGGGAGGAGACGCGGATGTCCATGACGATACCTGTGCAGCCGGAGGGCACGCGCAGGGAGGAGTCTTTCACGTCGGCCGCTTTCTCGCCGAAGATGGCGCGCAGCAGGCGTTCTTCGGGGGCGAGTTCGGTTTCGGATTTCGGTGTGATTTTGCCGACCAAAATGTCGCCGGGCTTGACCTCGGCACCGATGCGGATGACGCCGTCAGCGTCGAGGTCAGCGAGTGCTTCTTCGCCGACGTTGGGGATATCACGCGTGATTTCCTCCGGGCCGAGCTTGGTGTCGCGGGCGCTGGTGTCGTAGTTGGCGATGTGGATGGAGGTGTAGACGTCGTCTTTGACGACACGCTCCGAGATGGTGATCGCATCCTCGAAGTTGTAACCGTTCCACGGCATGAAGGCGACGAGCACGTTCTTGCCGAGGGCGAGTTCGCCGTTCTGGGTGCAAGGGCCGTCGGCCAAAACTTGCCCCGCTTTGATCTTGGCGCCCTTCTTGACGATCGGACGCTGGTTGATGCAAGTGCCGGAGTTGGAGCGCATGAATTTGCGCAGTGGGTAAACGAAGGTGCCCTTATTCGGCTCGCTCTTCAGCTTACGTGGCTCGGCTAGGAACTTCTGGTCGGAGACGTGAAGTTCGCCGTGGTGACGATGACTTCGGCGCTGGCGGCGGCGACGATGCCGTCCGCTTCGGCGACGACGACGGCGCGCGAGTCGCGGGCTGCCTTACCCTCCATGCCGGTGCCGACGAGGGGCGAGTCCGCTTCGAGCAGCGGCACGCCCTGGCGTTGCATGTTCGAGCCCATGAGGGCGCGGTTGGCGTCATCGTGTTCGAGGAACGGGATGAGCGAGGCGGCGATCGACACGAGCTGTTTCGGCGAGACGTCCATCAGGGTGGCCTCCTTCGGGTCGACCTCCAGGAACTCTCCGCGGAAGCGGGCGGTGACTTTTTCGGTGGTGAAAACGCCAGATGAATCGATGGGATTATTGGCCTGGGCGATGACTTCGTTCTCCTCCTGGTCGGCGGTGAGATAGGCGATGCCCTTGCCCACTTTGCCAGCTTTGACTTTGCGATAGGGGGTCTCGATGAAGCCGAATCCGTTGATGCGGGCGTAGGTACTCATCGAGTTGATAAGACCAATGTTCGGTCCCTCCGGGGTCTCGATGGGACAGATGCGGCCGTAGTGGGAAGGGTGAACATCGCGCACCTCGAAACCGGCGCGGTCGCGGTTGAGGCCGCCGGGCCCGAGGGCGGAGAGGCGACGCTTGTGGGTCAGCTCGGCCAGCGGGTTGGTCTGGTCCATGAACTGGCTCAACTGCGAACGTCCGAAGAAATCACGCACCACGGCGGAGAGTGCCTTCGGGTTGATAAGCTTCTGCGGCGTCATGCCGTCGAAGTTGATATCAAAGAGCGTCATGCGCTCTTTGACCAAGCGCTCGGTGCGGGCGAGGCCGACGCGGCACTGGTTGGAGAGCAGCTCGCCGACGGCGCGCACGCGACGCGATCCGAGGTGGTCGATGTCGTCGGTGATCCCCTCCCCCTTCTTCAAGTTGAGGAGGTATTTCATCGCCGCGATGAAGTCCTCGGGCGTGAGGGTGCGCTGGTCGTCCTTGACGTTGAGCTTGAGCTTCTGGTTAATTTTGTAGCGACCGACGCGAGTCAGATCGTATTTTTTGGGATCAAAGAACAGCCGCTTGAGCAGCGCGCGGGAGTTGGCGGTCGTCGCCGGATCGCCAGGGCGCAAGCGCCGGTAGATGTCCTTGAGCGCCTCTTCTTCGTCGTGCGCGGGATCCTTACGCAAGGATTTGACAAGGATGTCGTCCTCTTTGGAGTCGATGACTTCGATCGATTTGTGCCCGAGCTCCATGAGCTGGTGCACGACGCCGATGGTGAGCGGCTCGTAGGCTTTGGCGATGATGACCTCGTCGTCGAGGACGTCGTCGAAGGGCATTTTGGTGCTGAGCTTCTCCTCGTCCATCTTGGTGGCGAGCTTCATTTTCTCGACCTTGTAGAAGAGCTTACAGATGTCGGAATCCTTCTCGTAGCCGAGGGTGCGCAGGAAGGTGGTGGCGAGGAATTTTCTCCGGCGACGGCGACGGTCGAGGTAGACGTAGAGCAGATCGTTGGTATCGAACTGAACTTCCAACCAGGAACCGCGGTCGGGGATGATGCGGAAGCTGTGCAGGGTCTTGCCGTTGAGGTGCAGGCTGGTCTCGAAACAAACGCCCGGAGAGCGGTGCAGCTGCGAGACGACGACGCGCTCGGCGCCGTTGATAACAAAGGTGCCACGCGCGGTCATCAGGGGCAGCTCGCCCATGTAAACGCGCTCCTCTTTGATGCCGGCCTCGTCCTTGAGGCGGAAGGTGACGTAGAGCGGGGCGCTGAAGGACTCGCTGTCGCGGATCGCTTCGAGGGCGGTGAGCTTCGGCTTGCCGACCTCGTAACTGACGAAGTCGAGGTTCACCTTGTCGTCGTAGGAATCGATGGGGAACACCTCCTTGAAGACAGCCTGCAGGCCGATCATTTTGCGTTTGCTAGGAGGCGTGTCCTGCTGAAGGAAATCCGCGTAGGATTCGATCTGGATCTCGATGAGGTTCGGGGCCTCGACGACTTCGTCAATTTTTCCGAAATATAGGCGTTCAGACATGGCGTTGGTGATTGGGTGCTGGGCTGTGGCGAGACGGTTTGGGTAACTTGAAGCTAACTTGGGGGGCTAGCTGGGGGATGTGGCGAAGAAATTTGTGGAGATACGGGCTGTCGGAGTACACGCCAAGCAACCGGTGCGCGATGCGGCTGTTCCGGCTGTGGGTTCGTCTGGGTGCTGTGGGGCATTGAAGCCCTCGACCGACAGGTGGTACGGCAATGGGTTGCGGTCCTTTGGGAATCGTTTTGATGGCAAACCTCTTTAGGCGGCGGCGGAATTTTTCTGGAAAGGTTCCCGGCGTGGCGCAGAAGCGCGCCACGCCGGGCGAATGGGTCGCAGCGCGGACGCTGCGGAGATCTACTTGATCTCGATCTTGGCACCGGCTCCTTCGAGCTTGCCTTTGATCTCTTCGGCTTCCTCTTTCGAGCAGCCTTCTTTAATCGGTGCCGGGGCGCTCTCGACGAGCTTCTTGGCATCGGCAAGGCCGAGGCCACTCACGGCGCCACGCACTTCCTTAATGACGGCGATCTTGTTGCCGCCGAAGTCAGTGAGGATGACGTCGAATTCGGTTTTTTCCTCTTCCGGCTCAGCTGCTGCGACAGGGCCGGCAGCGGCGACGGGAGCAGCGGCGCTGACGCCCCACTTCTCTTCAAGGGTTTTTACGAGATCGGCGACCTCGAGGACGGTAAGAGCGCTCAGCTCTTCAGTTAGTTTTGCAATATCAGCCATGTTGTTTTTTGGTGTCGTCGCACCCCAGAGCCCTGGGGTATTTCTGTGCGGCAGCCGCCGCTCCGACAAGGAACCTTGGTTTGGTTTTTCCTGTTTTGTTATCTGGTTGGGTTCAGCCCCCGACCGACATCGGTCGGGGATGATTGGTCATGGTGGCTCCCCGGCGGCGGGTTAGCCGAGGTCGCCTTTGGCTTTCAGCACGCGGGCGAGGCCGGAGGCGGGTTCGTTGAACAGTCGCACAAGGGTGCTGGCCGGCGCCATCAGCGTCCCCAGCAACTGGCCGCGTAGGACGTCCATCGGTGGCAGCGAGGCGAGGGCGTTGAGCTCCTCGATGTTGAGTAGTTTGCCGTCGAGCACGCCGGCGCGCATCACCGGCTTCTCGAACTCGTTGTGCAAATCCTTGACCACCTTGGCCGCGGCGCACACATCTTGTTCGCCGGTGACGAGGACGGTCTGGCCGACGAGGAATTCGGCGATGCCCTCGGGATATTCGACCGTGGCGGAGGCGCGCTTGGCGTAGGAGTTCTTGGTGACGTGAGCGCCCGCGCCGATGGCGTCGAGACGGGTGCGCAGATCCTCGAACTGAGAGACCGTGGTGCCGGTGTAATCGACGACGATCATGAACGGCGAGGCGTTGAGTTTCGCGACGAGGTCGCTAATGATTTCTTCTTTGATGGTCTTCATCTTTTCGCTTGGTATATGGCTCTTTGCGTCCTGGGTTCGGCGGCTATTTTTCGAAGACGCCGGCGTCGAGCGCGATACCTGGCGAGATGGTTGCGGAGAGGGTGGCGCTGCGGAGGAAAATACCTTTCGCAGTGGCGGGTCGGGCGCGCACCACAGCCTCGATGACGGCGATGCCGTTATCGAGGAGCTGTTCCGGGGTAAATGACACCTTGCCGATGGGGGCGGAGATGTTGCCGTTGCGGTCGAGTTTGAAGTCGATCCGGCCAGCTTTGACCGCCTTGATAGCGCCTGCGGTGTCGTCGGTGACGGTGCCCGTCTTGGGGTTGGGCATGAGGCCGCGGGGGCCGAGGAAACGACCCAACTTACGAACTTCGGCCATGGCTTCCGGAGTGGCGACGGCGACGTCGAAATCTTGGAAACCGTCTTGAACTTTCTTCAGTAGGTCTTCGTAACCGACGAACTCCGCGCCGGCTTTTGTGGCGGCGGTGGCGGCTTCGCCCTGAGCGAAGACCAACACGCGGACTTCCTTACCAGAGCCGTGCGGCAGCGGGCAAGTGCCACGCACCATCTGATCCGACTGCTTCGGATCGACGCCGATGAGCATGGAGATGGTGACCGTCTCGTCATACTTCGCGGCGGGGAATTTCTTTAGGATGTCGATGGCATCGGAGAGCGTGTAGCTCTTATCTTCCTCGACGAGCTCCGCAGCTTGGCGGTAGCGTTTGCTTCTTTTCTTAGTGGCCATGGTATCGGTCGCAGTGCGTGTGGGCGGCGGGCGCCCTCCTGCTGGTTTGGTGTGTTTCGGTTGAGATGATTTTATTTGTGGTGCGGCAGCGGGCTACATGCCCTCGATTTTGATGCCCATCTGGCGGGCGCTGCCGGCGATGATGCGGGCGGCGGCTTCGTCGTCTTTGGCATTGAGATCAGGCCCCTTGATTTTGACGATCTCCATGACTTGCGCCTTGGTGATGGTGGCGACGGTGATTTTGTTCGGCTCGCCAGAACCGGAAGCGATGTTGGCAGCCTTCTTCAACAGCGCGGAGGCCGGCGGCTTTTTACAGACGAAACTGAAGGTCTTGTCTTTATAGACGGTGATGATGACGGGGAGGATGTCACCGGCTTGGCCTTGAGTCTTGGCGTTGAAGTCCTTACAGAACTCCATGATGTTGAGACCGGCTTGGCCGAGTGCGGGGCCGACGGGCGGCGAGGGGTTAGCCTGACCGGCGGGGATCTGAAGTTTCAGTTTGCCTGTGATTTCTTTCGCCATGATGCTCTAAAAGTTGCGGTGTTTCGTGAATGAGATGTTGCGGATCAAACGTCTTTTTCGATCTGCCAATATTCGAGTTCGACCGGTGTGGGGCGACCGAATACAGTGACTGAGACGAGGAGCTTGCCCTTTTCGGTATCGATTTCTTCGATGACGCCAGGCTGGTTCTGGAAGGGGCCGTCCGACACTTTGACCGTCTCGCCAACCGTGTAGGCGACCTTCGGTTTGACGCTCTCTTCGCGCTCTTTGATCTGCACCAACATGCTCTCGACCTCACGCGGACGCATCGGCGTCGGCTTGTTTTTGGTGCCTGCGAAACCGATGACGCCATGGGTGTCTTGGACGAAATACCATGTCCTGTCGACGAGCGCGCCCTCGTCGTCGAGGAGGTGCATGTTGGCGATGATGTAGCCGGGGAAAAATTTGCGCTTGGTCTCCGTCTTCTTGCCTTTTTTAACTTCGGAGACGCGTTCGGTGGGAACGAGAATTTCAAAGACGAGGTCGCCCATTTCCTCGGTACCGATCCGTCGTTCGATGTTTTTGCGCACGGTGTTTTCCTGGCCGGAAAGCACGTGGATGACGTACCACTGGTCGCGCGGGTCTGGAATAAGTGCCATCGGATGAGTGAGAGTGTTGGGATGTTCCTCCAAGAAGCCAGTCGCTGTGGCGCGGAGGGAGTTATCAGGGCTATCTGTTTTTCGGAAAAAGGTCAGCCGCCGATCTGAGTGAGCAATTCGATGATGTTGAAAAGGATGAAATCCCAGAGGGTGACAAAACCGCCGAGCAACATCATGGCGATGAAGACGACGACGGTGGAGTCGGTGAGTTCTTTGAAGCGCTTGAAGCCTTTTTCGCCCTTGTCTTTCGCGATCCACGGCCAGGTAGCTTTGCGCAATTCGCTGCGCACTTCCCCGAGATATCTAGTGATTTTCATCGTTCGCTGTGTGGAGTGATTTCGCCGGGGGAACCGGGTATTTTGAGGGTGGCAGGGCAGGAGGGATTTGAACCCACGACACCCGGTTTTGGAGACCGGTGCTCTAACCAGGCTGAGCTACTGCCCTTTGTTGAGTGATTGGATGATTCGGTGATTGGATGATTCGGTAATTGGTTTTTAGTGCCGGCGTCGTTCGCCGGGGCACCTGCCGCCCCTCACCTGTTTTTTGCTCCGTTGTTGCCGCTGGCTTGTTTTGACGGCGGAGCCGAATCCGTGCCGGGCTGCGTTCGCCCGGCCGGATCCGGCCTGCCTTGAGTGTTTTTTTGGCCTGAGGATTAGTCGAGAATGTCGGCGACGCGACCTGCACCCACGGTGCGTCCGCCCTCGCGGATCGCGAAGCGAATGGTCTTCTCCATGGCGATCGGGGTGATGAGTTCGACTTCCATGGAGATGTTGTCTCCGGGCATGACCATTTCGACTCCGTCGGGGAGTTTGATGGTGCCGGTCACGTCGGTCGTGCGGAAGTAGAACTGCGGGCGGTAGTTGCTGAAGAACGGGGTGTGGCGCCCGCCTTCGTCTTTGCTCAGCACGTAGATTTCAGAAGTGAATTTCTTGTGCGGAGCGATGGAACCGGGCTTGGCGATAACTTGGCCACGCTCGATGTCCTCTTTCTTGGTGCCGCGCAACAGCAGTCCGACATTGTCTCCGGCTTCGCCACGGTCGAGCAGCTTGCGGAACATTTCGATGTCGGTGATGGTGGTCTTGACGGTGTCGCGGATGCCGACGATTTCGACTTCTTCCATCTTGTTGATGACTCCGCGCTCGATACGACCGGTGGCGACGGTGCCGCGTCCCTCGATGGAGAACACGTCCTCGACCGGCATCAGGAAGTCCAGATCGATCGGGCGATCGGGCTTCGGGATGTAGTCATCGACCGCATCCATGAGTTTCATGATGTTCTCCTTCTGAGCCTCGTCGCCCTCGAGAGCCTTGAGGGCGGAACCGCGGACGATCGGGATGTCGTCGCCGGGGAATTCGTACTGGCTGAGCAGTTCGCGAATTTCCATTTCGACGAGGTCGAGCAGCTCGTCGTCATCGACCTGGTCGGTCTTGTTCATGAAGACGACAAGGGCGGGGACGCCGACCTGACGGGCGAGCAGGATGTGCTCGCGGGTCTGGGGCATCGGGCCGTCCGCTGCGGAGACGACGAGGATCGCACCGTCCATCTGGGCGGCACCGGTGATCATGTTTTTGACGTAGTCGGCGTGTCCCGGACAATCGACGTGCGCGTAGTGACGCTTTTCGGTCTCGTATTCGACGTGGGCGGTGGAGATGGTGATGCCGCGCTCTTTCTCTTCGGGCGCGCCGTCGATCTCATCGTAAGCCTTTTTCTCTGCCAGACCTTTGTCGGCGAGGGTGCTGGTGATCGCAGCGGTGAGTGTAGTTTTGCCGTGGTCGACGTGGCCGATCGTGCCGACGTTCACGTGGGGCTTGGTGCGTTCGAATGCTTCTTTGGCCATGTCTATGTGCTGTTTGGTGCCAATGTTTGGCGACCGGGTGTTGGTTGGGTGCCGGTAATCGGCGGTTGGGTTATTCTACGATTCTAATGGATTTCGGTTTGCTGGGTGATGCGTGGAGCTCATGACGGGATTTGAACCCGTGACCTCTTCCTTACCAAGGAAGTGCTCTACCACTGAGCTACATGAGCAAAATTTTTGGCCGGCGGGCTATCGTTTCAATTCTATCGTTAGTTACACCGGTTAAAACACACTCACGCAGTCCGCTGGGCAAACCGTTCTTCCGGACTCGCATCCCCATATATTAGGGGGAAAACGGGGAGGAAAAATCCGGTCAGCCTCGCGAAAAGTGAGGCGAAACCTATCGAATGCCTTCTGCCTGTAAAGAAAATTTTATCATTTTTGTTCAAATACTCGACCTTCTTTCATAAAATATTGGTCGCCAGACAGTTATGGCGGTCAGGGCGCGACTTGTCGAGCCCGAATGCGGTCGAAATTTGGCCTTTTTTTGATCAAAGTGACAAATCGACGGTCTCGGCGACGCGTTCGATGCCAAGCGCGCGACCGGTGCTGGGGTCGATGTCGACCAGAACGCCGTGGATGCCGACGAGGCCTCTCGCCACGGGCATCACTCGCGGGGTGGAGGTGAGCATGCGCTCGATTATCGGTTCGATGCGCCGCCCGAGCACGGATTCGGTCGGGCCGCACATCCCGGCATCGCAGAGGAACGCGGTGCCGCCGGGGAATACCTGTTCGTCGGCGGTCTGCACGTGGGTATGGGTGCCGATGACGGCGGCGACTTGGCCATCGAGGTAGCGACCCATGGCGATGGTCTCGCTGGTGGTCTCCGCGTGGAAATCGAGGAAGATGACGTCTGCCCCTTCGTCGTCCCGCATGCGCGCCACCTCGGCGGCGACCGCTATGAACGGGTTTTCCAGCGGCGGATTCATAAAGGTGCGCCCCTGGGCATTGATCACCCCGATCTTGCCCTTCGCCGTTTCGAGAATCACCGACCCACCGCCCGGCGTCCCCGGCGGATAGTTGATCGGCCGCAGCAGCCGCGGTTCGGTGGGCAGGTAGTCGACGATTTCCTTCTGATCCCAAATATGATCGCCGGTGGTGATCACCGCCGCGCCGGCGCGCAGCAGCCCGATGGCGATTTTCGGAGTGATCCCGCGCCCACCGGCCGAGTTCTCGCCATTGACGATGATGAAATCCACCGCGCGTGCCGCTTTGATCTTCGGCAGGAATTCTGCCACTGCCTTGCGCCCGGGTTCGCCGACGACATCCCCGAGGAAGAGAAGTCGGAAGAGGGAAGGATCGGGAATATCAGGTAGCTCGGGCACAGGGCTGCAATGCTAGCGGGATCGCGAAAGGAAACAACGGAGAAATTCAGATCGGAGATTGGAACGCGCTGCACCGCGAGTATCCTGTCACTAGCGCCCGCCGCCTGCGATGTCGAAAAATCTCCGCCCTGCCCTCGTCCTGGCCGCCACTGCGGTTGGTTCGCTTTGCACATAGCACATAGCACATAGCACATAGCACATAGCACATAGCACATAGCACATAGCACATAGCACAGGGGGACAGCGCCCTTGAACTCTTGAACTCGACAACAAAGCGGTTGGCAACATTTAGCCAGCGATGGGGAGGGGGCGAGCCGCTCCGGGTGGTGGGGAATGCCAAAACGAATCGAACGGCAGCACGGGGAGAGTTGGCTGTCGCGCCAGCGAGTGGGGTGATAAGTTGGTCAAATTACCTCTCGAAAGTACCTGGCACTATTTTCGCACTATTTTTGCTATTTCCGGTTTAGGGATTCAACCCCAATGGGGTTGCGTATCACAGCCCGGGGTTGCCCCGCGCGCAGCGGCTACCCCGGGTGTCCATCAAGCATAGGGATTCAACCCCAACGGGGTTGCGTCAGCGCGTTCGGAGTGAAATTACCTGGCACTTACCGGCTATGGGGACAGCCCCCTTGAACTTGGTGTAGTCATACCATCTCACCAACACCACCGGCTGTTCTTTCAGTCGTTCGATCTTCACCGCTCCCCCTTCCCTGAAAAAAATCGCGGCGGCACAGCCGCAATGATCCCTCATCCATCACTTCTCTTTCGCTGCGCTCATCCACCCACTTCTCTTTGGAAAAGGGCAAAGGGACAAAGAATAAAGGGAACCTAACGACGCCTTCTCCTCAACAGCACGCCTAATGCTCCGATCACCATTAAACTAGTGCTCGACGGCTCAGGAACAGCTGCGACACGAAACCCTACGCCGCTCAACTCGTCGGCCGGGCTCCTGCCGAAGCGGCTAGACGCGCGAAGGTCGTCGAAAGTTCTGGCCCAGTTGCCGCCGCGGATCACGCGCGACTCACCAGCCGAGGATCCATCCGATGCCGTAAACGCTGACTCGCCCCACTCCCACACATTGCCGTTCTGCCCTATCGTCCCATAGGGACTCAGCCCGCCCGCATTTGTGATGTCCGCTGGACCGGGCGGATTAGAATTCACTCCATCCTGATACACCGCCGTGCCATCCGCCGTGCCACCGCTGGTCGTCACCGGCGCGGTATCGCTCCCCGTCGCATAGTCCCAATACCCTCCCGTCCCACCATTCGCAGCCGGGTCGTAATACGCCGCCTTATACCACTCGTCCTCGCTCGGCAGGAAGTAGCGGGCGTTCGTGTTACGGTACTCATTTAGCGGATTATAACCCGCGTCCGCCGCCGTCCACAGCTCAATATTGTCGTTCCCCCCGCCGCTGGTGAACTTATACGCCTCGGTTCCCGCTCCAAGGGTGCTGGTGTTCAGCCAGTTCACAAAGCGCGCCGCCTCGTTCCAGCTCACATCCCTCGCCGGGCGATTCACCCCCCGCGTGTCCTTGGTGATCAGCACCCCGGGGTTTGCCGCGTTGTAGGAATCGATCATCGCCTCGCTCACCTCGTTCACCCCCATCCGGTAATTGTAATCCACCCCGCCGAAGGGTGTGCTGATCGCACCACTGTCATTCGCATTCCCGGCAT
>QIKC01000160.1 GCA_003232855.1 Verrucomicrobiales bacterium | reverse complement strand
CCCTGCCGCCATCGGCCCTTACTCGCACGCCGTACGCACAGGCTCGCTTCTTTTCACCTCCGGCCAAATCCCGGTCGATCCCGACACCGGCGCGCTGGTCGAAGACACTATCGAAGAGCAGGCTCGACAAGTATTTGCCAATCTCAAAGCCGTGCTCGCCGCCGACGGCCTCACTTTGGAAAACGTCGTCAAAACCACCGTATTCCTCATCGACATGGCCGAGTTCCCGCAGCTCAACGCCATCTACGCCGAGCACTTCGGCGACCACAAGCCCGCCCGCTCCACCATCCAAGTCGCCGCCCTACCGCTCGGTTGCCGAGTCGAGATCGAGGCCATCGCCGAAAGCCCCTCCGCCTAAACACCCTGTTCCGGTGACCAGCATTTCCAAAGCGCCCCTCCTCGCCGCCTGCGTTCTCGCATGGTTCGCGCCGGTGCTCGCGGCCTCCCCCGGCGAACTCGTCCCCACCCCGTTCCCCGAACTCTCCAGCCAAGCCACCATCACCGACAGCGCCGCCGCCCCCGACGACGGGATCTTCGTCATCGGAAACTTCACCGAGGTCGATGGCATCACCCGCCCCGGCTTGGCCAGGCTCGATAGCGCAGGCCACCTCGACCCCGGATTCGCGCCTATCAGTTTCACCAATCCTAACACACCATCATCAGGACTACCCCCCTTCGGCATCCCGTTCCTCAATTCGCCACCGCCCCCTGGCCAGCTCTTCCCGCTCGCCCGCGGCGGCCTCATCATCACCGGAGCCTTCGGCTGGCAATTGCGTGATGCCGACGGCTCGCTGAACACCACCCACCTACCTGACATCGAGCGCGACGGCACCGTGCTCACCCGACCGCAGTTCGAACGCGACGGGCGCCTCGTCATCATCCGACGCGACGAAGGATCCAGCGCCGAGATCATCGCCGCCCACAGCAGCTCGCTCCTCCCGGATGACGATTTCACGCCCCCCGCCATCCTCCCAGCCCCACCGTTTCAAGCCTCCCCGGCGGCAGAGGGAAAGCTCTGGGTTCTCGGGCGCGCATTCTCAGGCACGTCCACCGGGTTCTCCCCATTCAATCCTCCCGCCCACACCCTCTACCGGCTGAACCCCGACGGCTCTCTCGACCCCACCTTCGAACCGGAATTGCTCATGGCATCCCTCGCCTACTCGCTCATCCCCGGAAGCGGCCCCGGCTTACAACTCGCTTCCATCTGGCCGGGGCGGTTTTTCCTCTCGCCGAGGCAACAAACCGACGGCTTCTCGCTCGAAACGCGCAACCCAGACGGCTCGCTCGCCATCCGCACGCGGATGAACTTCCCGTTCGGCACCGGCAACTTTTCCGCGGTCTTTCCCGACGGGCGGATCATCGCCCCCGACCGAAACCTACTCGCCCTGGTCACCAGTGACTCCTCCTTGAGCATCCCGCTCGACCGGCCTGGATACCCAGCCACCTTCCGTTCAATCGAAATCCTCGCGGACGGGAAAATTCTCCTCGCCGGCAACCACCGGTTGCTCGCCGATGGCAGTGCCGATCCATCGTGGCACCCCGCCCGCCTCTCCCGCCCGGCCACCGTCCACTCGCTCCTCCCGCTCGCCGACCAGTCCGTCCTCGCTTTGGGCGACTTTGACATCGCGCAGGGGCTACCGCGCCGCGGCCTCATCAAACTGCGCGATGACGGTCGCCTCGACCCGTCATTCGACCCGGGCGTCGATCTCCGCCATGCCAGAAAAATCGCCGTGAAACAAAACGGCGAGATCATCGTCTTCCTCAACCGCCCCTATCTCGACGGAGAAGGCGGCCTGTTCAGGCTCGTCGAACTCACCCCGGACGGCGCCTTCCTCCGACCCGTCGCCACCGCGATCTCATCTCGGTTTTCGAGTCTCGGCCCCATCCTCGTCAACCAGTCGGAGTTCACGAATTTCCACCTCCAGTCCGACGACTCCCTCCTCGTCACCACCTTTCGCAACATCTCGATCGCCGTGACAAATGCATACCGCATCCCCGCCGATGCACCAGAGACTGCCCGCTCGCTCACCGGAGGATTTAGATTTCCAACCGGCGGGATCCATATCTTCCCCGACGACCGCTTTCTGATCGGCTCGCAGTTCTACTCCGCCGACGGCACGCCCCTCCCCAACGCCGCCTCCCTGCCCGGCGGCAACACGCAGACCGTCCTCGCAGACGGCTCGCTAATCCTCTCGGTCTACGATCCAGATACCCGATCTTACCAACTGCAGAAATGGCACCCCGACCGCGGGGTCGATGCCGAGTTTGGAAGCCTCCCCATCCGATTCTCCTTCTCCGATCAAATCGTGTCCGCCGCGATGGACAAATTGTTCGTCATCCCAAACGCGACATTCCCCTTCGTCCTCCGCGGGCCGACCATCGTCCAGAACCCGATCGAAATCACCCGCCTCCACCATACCGGCCAGCCCGACCCCACCTTCCGCCTCGCTATCGACGCGTCCCCCCTCACTTCCCTCCCCATGGGATCGCCAACCAACCCGACGCTTTGGATCGGCGGCGCCTTCACCCAGGTCAACGGCCAGACACACCACAGCCTCGCCGTCGTCCGAGACACCTCCGCAACCGGCTTCCAAGCATGGATGCACGCCGCAGCGACCGGTCAGCAGAATCCCCCTAACACCCACCTTACGAACGATGACCCGGACGGCGACGGCGCCTCCAACCTCTTCGAATACGCCGCCAGCACCGATCCTTTCGTCGCCGACCCGCGCCACGCCGTCCCCCGAGCGCTCCCCGATCTGACGTGGCAAATCCCCTGCAATCCCGAAGCCCCCGAGATCCTCCGCCGCATCGAGACCAGCACCGATCTCCGCACATGGCTACCCGCCGGCGGCGACCAGATCCGCATCGAAACCTCCGCCACCTGCATCACCTGGCGGCAACTCATCTCGAACAGCGACTCCGCCTATACCCGCCTCCGCATCCTGCCCCTACCCTAGAATTCAGTGTCAGGCACTTTTTTAGGAATGGATTGGATGATTTGTTGATTGGATGATTGGGAGATTGGCTCTCCCCATGAAACACATCACCGCCCGTAACTGCCCTGCCGCGACCGGCCCCTACTCGCACGCCGTCCGCAGCGGCTCACTACTGTTCACCTCCGGCCAGACCCCCATCGACCCCGCCACCGGCGCGCTAGTCGAATTCAGCGAATCCAGTGCCAGGTAATTTCCAGCACGCGCCCCAGCTCCCGCAACCCCAGCGGCGCAGCCGCTCCCCAAAAAAATTCGCGTCCATTCGCGTCCATTCGCGGGCACCTCATAAAAAAACCTTCGCGATCTTCGCGCCCTTCGCGGGCACATCATCCGAAGAATTCCACCCCTTCGCGGGCATTCCCTCACGGAAATTTCTTTCAATTTTCTAAAAAATTAAGGAAACTTCATTATTTCTTCTTGCAATCATCACAGTTCTCTATAATTTCCGTAACATTCTAGAACCACCACTGTTATGAAAAAACTCATTCTTGTCGCAAACGATGCCCCACAATCCGGAAAGACCTCTTTTGTCCGAGTTCTTGAGCAACACTACGAACGCAAGGGAATCGCCACCCGTACGCTTTACACCGACGCTGATGTGGCTCCCGACGAGAGGGCCTTCTGGGATCTGGAAGACGATCTGAACCCCCAGCGCCTGATGACGTGGGTCGACGAGAACGACGTCACCATCCTCGACGTCTCCTGCGGCAGCAGCACCCTCATGGCGGATCTCTTTGCCGATCACGACCTCTTCGAGCAACTGCTCGAATTCGAAGCCGAGCTTTGTATCGCCGTCACCGCCAACGACACCGAGGCCGCCATCGCCGGCAGCGTCGCACTGGGCGAAGGCTTCTCAGACAACGCCAACTACATCCTATTACGCAATCCTTACTGCGACCCAACCGAGACCCCGGGCGATTGGTCGGGAAGCTACGGAGAAAAAGTGATGCGCTATCTCGGCGCCCTCGAGATCGACGTCCCGGAGTTCGATCCGGGAATGGCCGCCGAACTTCTATCACGCGACATGGATCTCCCCACCGCGCTGATCGCGCGCAAAGAGCTCCCCCGCTTCCTGCGCGACTCCTTGCACACTTGGGAACTCTCCTACGCGAACGCCCTCGACGAGGCCGACGAGCTGCTGCTCCCCGAAGTCGATAGCTCGCGTTCAGCTTACGCATAGCGCGTAATCACCTACGCGCTCCGACAAGAGGCGGCACCCCCATGATCCCGTGCGGGTCAGGCAAAAGCGCGCTACGGTGGCGCCTTTTCTGAAAATGCCAGCCCCGGAGCCGACCCCCGACATTCGCGACATCGCCCCGCCGATTCAAGTCGCCGACCCCCTACCCCTCTGGGTCTACCCACTCGTCGGCATAACATTGCTAGCGCTACTGGCCGGCCTCGTCTGGTGGCTGCGCCGCAGACCCGCACCCGCTGCGCCGCAGACGGCTCAAAATCCCCGAGCGCAAGCTCTCGATATCCTGCACACTCTGAAACAAGACTATGCCAATATCCCGCCGGGACGCTTCGCGGACGACGCGATCGGAGCCTTGCGACTGATTCTCGCCGAACGCTTCGGCAGTGCCAGCCACAGCCAAACACCAGACGAATTTTTCGCCACCCACCGCGCCGATCTCGCCAACCAATTCGACCAAGCTAGGCGCGACCAGCTCGCCGAACTACTCTCGATCTGCGACCGCATGCGCTTCGCCCCAGAACCCGATCACCATAGCGAACGCCTGCCGCTAGCCGAATCAGCGCTCGCCTTCGTCCTCGATCTCCCCGCCCCGCCCGCCGAAAGCGATGCCCATTCCTCTGCTGCCTGATTTCCGCTTCGCGGAGCCTAGTTGGCTCTGGCTGCTGCTGCCCGCCGTCTTGCTAGCCGTGTTCAGCGGCAGGCGCGGTCGACTTCCAGCGATCGGCTTCGGCGCCTTGCAACATTTTGCAAACGCCGGCCGCCGCACCAGAGGCTCCCGCGGCGGCGCAGGATCGCTCTGGTATGTCGCCGCTCTGTGCGCGGGACTCGTCGCCCTCGCTCAACCGCAAAAAATCGACCACCTCGAATCCAACTCCGGCGAGGGCGTAGAAATCGCCGTCGCCATCGACGTCTCCTTTTCGATGTGCATCAAAGATTTCCAACTCGGCCGCCATCAGGTCAACCGCCTCACCGCCGCGAAATCGGTGCTTGTCGATTTCGTCAAAGGCCGACCCGACGACCGCATCGGCCTAGTCATCTTCGCCGGTCGGCCGCACACCCTCGGCCCGCTCACCGTCGACCACGACTGGCTATTGGCGACCATCGAGCGAGAAATCCACTTCAAGCACCCCATCGCCTCCGGCACCGCCATCGGCACCGCCATCGCCGAATCCGCCAAGCGCATTTCCAAGCGTGAAGCGGCGAGCAAAGTCGTCGTGCTCATCACCGACGGCGACCAAACCGTAGAAGGCCTGAGCCCGGAGGACGCGGCGAAGTTGGCAGCCACTTTGGGCATCAAAGTCTACCCGATCGCCATCGGCACCCCGGGCAGACACTTCGCCCCCCTCATCGGGAGGACGCTCACCACCAGCTTCGATTTCTCCAAACTGGAGCGCGTGGCAGCCATCACCGGAGGCAAAGCCTTCCGCGCCACCGACACCCATTCCCTGCGCACGATCTTCGAACAAATCGACTCTCTAGAAAAAAGTGAAGTCGAGCGACGCAGTGTGATCGAGACCACCGAATACTTCCAATGGCCCGCCGCCGCCGCCGCCCTACTCACCCTATTCGCCCTACTAGCAGAGCTGACACTGAGACGGGTATCCCCCGGTTAGCCCCCGCAACCACCCCGACACATGATCTTCGCATCCCCCCAATGGCTTCTGGCACTGGCGCTTCTGGCGCTGGCCCTCGTGGCACGGGTGCGCGCGACACGACACAACCAGAGCGCCATCGACCTCCTCGTTTCCCCCCGACTACGCGCCGACCTCATCGAAGGCAGCACCGCCCGCAGGCGCTCCGGCTGGCCGCGCTTCGTTTGCCTCTGCCTCGCCTTCACTTGCCTCGTGCTCGCCCTCGCCCGCCCCCAATGGGGCGAGATCGTCCGCGAGGTACGCGGCGAGGGACGCACGGTCATCATCGCCATCGACACCTCGCGCAGCATGCTCGCCACCGACCTGAAACCCGATCGCCTCACCCGAGCAAAGCTCGCCGCCCAAGACCTGATCGACGCCCTCCCAGAAGACCTCATCGGCCTCATGGCCTTCTCCGGCACCGCCTTCCTGCAAGTGCCCGTCACCAGCGACCGCTCCGCTCTCTCTGAAGCAATCGAACAACTGGACACCTACGCAATCTCCCGCGGCGGCACCAATCTCGCCAGCGCCATCGAACTCGCCAGCTCACGCTTCGAAGACAGCGCCGCCGATCGGCACGCACTAATCCTGTTCACCGACGGCGAAAACCTGGAGGGACAGGCGGTCAGCGAAGCGAAACGCGCGGCGACAGACGGCACCGTCATCATCGCCATCGGCGTCGGATCGAGCGAAGGCGCCATCATCCCCAACCCCGACGCACGGCTCCCGAAAGACGAATTCATCCGCGACAAATCGGGACAAATCGTGCGCTCAAAACTCGACATAGAGACCCTTGAGAAGCTCGCCAGTGCCACCGATGGTCTGTTCATCCACCTCGACTCCGCCACCATGAACTCCGACCTCGTCCGCCACGCGCTAACGCGACTCGATACCGCCGAGACCGAGGCCAGCTCGAAAACGCTCCTCATCGAACGTTTCCCGCTACCGCTCGGCATCGGCTTACTCTTCCTCACCCTCGCCATCCTCACCCGCAACCTCCGCACCACCATCGCCCTCGGCCTGACCTTCGCCACCTTGAGCGCTCCGACAACCAGCCAAGCCAGCGCCATCACCGAGGCATACGAACTCTACTCCGCAGGAGATTTCAAAGCCGCTGTGAACCGTTACAGCGAAGCCATCAACAACTCCCGCTCCGCCGCCCAGCGGCATCGCCTACAGCTCGGCATGGGCTCCGCCGCATACCGCGCAGGAGACCATCAGAAAGCCATCTCCGCCTTTGCCGAGGCCTTGCTCAGCAACGATTCCGAGGTTCAAAAATCGGCTCATTACAATCTCGGCAACACACTTTTCCGCGCCGGCGAAACACGCATCGCGAGCGGCACGGAGACAACCGAAGGCAAGCCGCCTCAACCCCCGTCGAGCGAAATGATCGAGGCGACCCTGAGCGATTGGCGCGACGCCCTAACACACTTCGATTCCATTCCCGCCACCAACCCACACCACGACGACGCCATACATAATCGCGACGTCGTCCGCCACCGAATTGAAGAACTAGAGAAACAACAGCAAGACCAAAAAGACGATAAGAAAGACGATAAGAAAGACGACAAGGAAGACGACAAGGAAGACGACAAGGAGGACGACAAGGAGGACGACAAGGAGGACGACAAGGAGGACGACAAGGAGGACGACAAGGAGGACGACAAGGAGGGAGACAAGGAAGGCGACAAGGAGGGCGACAAAGAGGGCGGCGAGAAGGGCGGCGAGCCCGAAAACCCAACCCCCGATCCCCAGTCTGGCGACCAGCAGCAACCTAGTGACGACGAGAGCCAAGGGGAACAGCCGACAGCCGGCGAAGCGCCAGACCCCGACGATACCATCAACCCCGAAACCGGATACTCCGAAGAGGACGCGCGCCGCCAGCTCGAAGCCCTATCAAACGAACAGAGCGACCTACGCCCGCTACGCCGCCGCAGGGTGCGGGCACTCCATTTCAAAGACTGGTGATGACTGCCCTACGCCCATTCCTCTTCGCCCTTCTGCTCAGCCTACCGGCCGCCGCCGAGGTTCGCTTCGGCATCGAGATCTCGCCATCTGGCAAAGCACTGGCAGAAGGCGACCAGAGCACCATCACCGTCCGCGTGGTCAGCGACGAGCAGGTCGGCCAGCCGACGCTGAAAATTGAGGGTGGCGAGCTCAGCATCGGCGGAGGTGGCAGCTCGAGCTTCCAGCTCAACTTAGGGACTCTCCGCGGCCGCGCCCGCCACGACCGGCGCCACCGCTTCTCCGTCAGCGGCGCCCCCGGCCGCTACACGATTCACGCATCGGTCAAAAATCGCAATGGCGACGAGTTCATATCCGAATCGGTGGAACTGCTGATTCGCGAACGCACAGATACCGAAAGGGCGAGCGATCCCGAGCTGCACATCCGCCTCGGAAACCAGAACGTCTACGTCGGCCAGGCGATCAAAGCCGAACTGCTCATCCTGCCCAAAAACCAATCGCAATTCGTTCCCGAAAGGAACCATTTCCCAAAGCTCTCCGGCGAAGGGTTCAAGGCGAGCACCGTCGGCAAACCCTACCATGCAGAACCTCTGAACGGCCACGCCGCAGTCGGATTCACCTCGCTCATCACCCCGTTGAAAGCCGGAACGATCAGCCTGAGCGCCACCTTCCAACCGCAAATCAACGTCAAATCGGCGACCGGTATCCCGCGGGGACGACGCTTCTCGCTCGAAGCCGATCCCGTGCAGATCACGGCAAAGGCACTGCCCAGCGCAGGCCGACCCGCCGATTTTTCCGGCGCGCTCGGCAGCTTCAAGCTCGACGTCCAAGCCGATCCCATCGAACTGCAAATCGGCGAGCCCATCGCACTGCGCCTGAGTATCAGTGGCGAGGGCAATTTCGATTTCATCGATTGCCCGAAGATGACGAACCCCGAGGGTTGGAAACTCTATAACCCCTCACGCATGGACTTGCAGCGAACTCGCGACGATGACGCCGACCGATTAGTGTTCGCACAGAACATCGTGCCACAGTCGGGAAAAACCGAAATTCCGCCCTTCCGCCTCTCGGTTTTCGACCCGCGGCGAGGCGAGTACATCACCCTGATGACCGATCCCATCCCGATCCGCGTCACCGGCACCGCACCCTCTTCCATCACCATTCCCGCGCGAGCTAACCAAACAGACCAACCCGCCCAAACATCGGCAGAACCAGACGACATCCTCACCGCAACGGACGGCAGCGCCCCGACTTGGACAATCGCCACCACACCCGCCTGGTGGCGACCGGGCTACTGGTGGACGCATGCCGTTCTGGTATCCTCCCTGTTGATAGGCGCCGCACTGCTCAGGGTCTTCCGCAGCCGCAGCTCCGCCCCGAGCGGGGCAGATGACTTCCCCTCACTGCTCGCCCAACTCCAAGGCTCCGAGCTCGACAGCGGCCATTTCTACGCGCTGGCGAACCGCTGCCTCGCCGCCTGGCGAACCTCAACGGGCTCCCCGATCCCGGACGATGACGAAACGTTCGCGACGATCAAACACCGGCACGATTACCTGAATTTCGCCGGAAATCGCGCCGCCGCCGCCGAATCCCTCGACCACGCCGAGCGCCAGCGCAGCATCGCCGCGCTCCGCTCCCTGCCCCCCATCGCATGATCCTCCGCTCGCTCCCGATCGCCCTCCTCGTGTTGGCCCTTTGCTCCGCCCCTCGCCCAGCCGACGCCGCGCCCACCAGCCCCGATCCCGATGCGCAGTTCACCGCCGCCTGTGAACTGCTCGACGCCGGCGACCACGCCGCCGCACGCGACGCCCTCACCCGCATCATCGAAGCCGGCCATTTCGCCCCCGAAGTCTTCTTCCAACTCGGTAACGCCCACTTCCGATTAGGCCAAGCCGGGCCTGCTGCGCTCTCCTACCACCGCGCCCTCTACCTCGATCCCACCCATCGCGAATCGTCACAAAACCTCGCCGTAGTCGAAAAGCGCTCAGGCAGTATCTCCAACGATGACACCGAGCAACCCACGTTCCTCCGCCACCTCTCCGACCCCCTCCTCTCCCGCGCCCTCAGCGCAGGAATCTGGATCGTCGCGATCGGCTTAGCGATCATGCTCCTATCGCGCCGCCAGCAGCGGCGACTACGCGGCAGCGCCCTCGTCGCCATCATCGCCGGGGCTACCCTCACCGGAGCCTCAGCCTGCGCCGCCTACGGCAAAGACGCATCCCGTCCCTCGCCCGCCACGACCATCATCGTCACGGCGGCAACCCTCGCCCGCACCGCCCCCACCGAGAGCGCCGCCCAAGTCCTAGCCCTTCCACCCGGAAGCCAAATCAGCCTAATCGCACGCCGTGGGACATGGATTTATGCCGATCTCCCGGACAGCCTGCGCGGCTGGCTACCCGCCAGTTCGACCGAACGCCTGTGGCCTTTTGCCCCTGGGGGGGTGGATGATTAGGGGATTGGCAGATTGGATGATTGGGGTAACC
>QIKC01000251.1 GCA_003232855.1 Verrucomicrobiales bacterium | reverse complement strand
TCCAAGTTGGTCGTCGCCTGGCTGACGTCGATCTTCGGCACTAGGCCGGCGTCGAGCCGATCTTTGGTGAGCTTTTCGGTCTGCTGCTGGGCGGCGATGTTTTGTTCCGCGAGGCGGATACGGCGTTGCAGTGTACGGTATTCGATGTAGTTGAGCGCGACTTCGGCGTAGAGGCTGAGCAGCACGTCGCGGTAGGTTTCCTCCGAGGCGCCGATGCCGGCTTCGGTCGATTCGACGGCGCGGCGCAGGCCGCCGAAGACGTCGATCTCCCAGTTGGCGTCGAAGCCGGTGGAGAAGAAGTTGCTCGGGTTGCCCGAAGCGGGGGCGAGCAGGTTCTCGCTGCCGCGCTGGCGGACGTAGTCGCCCCCGGCGTTGGCGGAAGGGAAAAGCTGGCTGCGGGCGACGCTGCGCTGTGCCCTGGCCTCGACGATGCGAGCGTAGGCGCCGCGTAGCGTCGGGTTGGCCTCGCGGGCGCTGACGATGAGTCGATCGAGCGTGCTGTCGCCAAAGCCACGCCACCATTTTTCCAAGCCGCCGCGCTCGCCACCGAGGTTGGCGCTGACGCTGCGCGACCAGGCATCGGGGAGGGCGCCATCGGGCGATTGGTAGTTTGGGCCGACGGTGAGGCAGCCCTGCAACAGCAGGCAGGGGAGGGCGATGGAGAGCAGAGAGAGGCGGCGAGACATGGTGCAGCGATCAGTTTTGCCAGTTTTAGCATGGCAGCTGGGGGAAATCAGTAATTATTTAAGAAATCTTCAACATCGGAGGGAAATGCTCGCACTCGGGCGGCGGGCGGTTCATACTGGCGGGCATATGTCGATAGCTGTAGCGATATTTGGAATGGCGGTGCTGGTCGGGGTGGCGGTGCTTTTTTCGTCCGACCGGCGCGCGATCCGTCTGCGCACGGTGGTCGGCGCCTTTGCGATCCAGGTGTCGGTCGGGGCGTTGGTGCTTTTTGTCCCGTGGGGCAGACAGGCGCTGGGCTGGCTGGCGGGCGGGGTGGGGAAGGTGATCGAGAGCGCCAATGCGGGCATCGATTTCATGTTCGGCGGGTTGGCCGATGCCGGTGGCGGCAACGGCTTCGTTTTCGCAGTGAAGGTGCTGCCGATTATTATCTTTTTCTCGTCGTTGATCGCCGTGCTCTATCATCTCAAGATCATGCAACTGGTGATCAATACGCTGGGCGGCGGTTTGCGGAAACTGTTAGGCATCAGCCGGGCGGAATCGCTCTCCGCCACCGCCAACATCTTCGTCGGCCAGACCGAGGCGCCGTTGGTGGTGAGGCCGTATATTTCGAAGATGACCCGCTCTGAGCTGTTCGCAGTGATGGTCGGCGGGCTGGCGTCGATCGCCGGTTCGGTGTTGGCGGCTTACGCGGAGATGGGGGTCAAACTGGAGTATCTTCTGGCGGCGACTTTCATGGCGGCGCCCGGCGGGCTGCTGTTCGCCAAATTAATGCTGCCGGAGACGGGGACGCCTTTGGAGCGCCTCCCCACCGGTGGCGAAGATGGGGTGAGCAAACCGGTGAACGTGCTGGAGGCGGCGGCGGACGGCGCCTCGTCCGGGATGAAGCTGGCGCTCAACGTGGCGGCGATGCTGGTCGCGTTCATCAGCCTGATCGCGCTGTTCAATTTACTGATCGGCGGGGTCGGCGGCTGGTGGGGGATCGACGATTTGTCGCTGGAGGGCATCCTCGGCGATGTCTTCGCGCCGGTCGCTTGGCTGCTCGGTATTCCCTGGAGCGAGGCGGCGCAGGGCGGCAGCTACCTTGGCCAAAAACTCATCGTCAACGAGTTCGTCGCCTATCGGGATTTCCTCGATAGCGGCACGGAGATGACGGCGGTGTCGCAGGGCATTGTCACCTTCGCTCTGTGCGGCTTTGCTAATTTGTCATCCATCGCCATCCTGCTCGGTGGCCTCGGCGGTATGGCACCGGGACGCCGCTCGGAGATTGCGAGCCTCGGCCTGCGGGCGGTGCTGGCGGCTTCGCTGGCCAATTTTATGAGCGCCGCCATCGCCGGTATCTTTTTGAGCATCCAACTCTAGCAAAACACCAAATATGACCGAAGTCCTCCTCGCCCTGTTCGCCGGTTTCCTCGTCGGCCTCTTATTCACCGCGATCATGCCGGCGCCGCCGGTGCTCGCCGGGATCATGGGCATCGTTGGGATTTTCCTCGGCGGCGCGGCGTGGAAGCTAATTTCCGAGCGCTTTTTTCAGTGAGTTTTTTGCCCCAGGAAATCATTCGTCGCAAGCGCGATGGCGAGGTATTGAGCGACGCGGAGCTGCGCTTCTTCGCGGCGGGAATCGGCGATGGGTCGATCGGCGAGGGCCAAATCGCCGCCTTTGCCATGGCGGTGTTTTTCCGCGGCTTGTGCATGGACGAGCGGGTGGCGCTGACGTTGGCCATGCGCGATTCCGGTGACGTGCTGTGCTGGGATGAGCTGGGGCTGGATGGGCCAATTTTGGACAAGCATTCCACCGGCGGGGTAGGGGACGTGGTGTCGTTGATGCTCGGGCCGTTGCTGGCGGCCTGCGGCGCTTACGTGCCGATGATCTCCGGGCGCGGGCTGGGGCATACCGGCGGCACTTTGGACAAATTGGAATCGATCCCGGGTTACGATGTCACGCCGGACAACGCCACCTTCCGCCGGGCACTGCAACAGGCGGGCGTGGCGATCATCGGCCAGACCGGCCGCCTGGCGCCGGCCGACGCGCGCTTCTATGCCACCCGCGATGTCACCGCCACCGTCGAGTCGATCGACCTCATCACCGCTTCCATCTTGTCGAAAAAACTTGCTGCCGGGCTCGACGCGTTGGTGATGGATGTGAAGGTCGGTGATGGCGCGTTCATGCCGACCTACGCCGCCTCGCAAGAGCTGGCGCAAAGCATCGCCGATGTCGCCACCGGCGCCGGCACGCCGACCACGGCGCTGCTCACCGACATGAATCAATGCCTGGCGCGCAGCGCGGGCAACGCCCTGGAGGTGGCCGAGGCCGTCGAGTTCCTGAGCGGCGGCGGGCGTGAGGGGCGGCTTGGCGAGGTCACGATGGCGCTGTGTGCCGAGGTGATGCAGACCGGTGGGCTGGCGGCGACGGCGGACGAGGCGCATGCCGCGCTGGCGGCGGCTCTGGACTCAGGGCGCGCGGCGGAAGCCTTCGGGCGGATGGTCGCGGAGCTCGGCGGGCCAAGCGATTTCGTCGAACGGCCTAACAACTATTTGCCCACAGCGCCCGTGACGTTGGAGGTATTCGCGCAGCGGGATGGCGTGGTGGTCGGGGTGGCGACTCGCGACCTGGGGATGTGCGTGGTGCGCCTCGGCGGCGGGCGCACGAACGCGGGGCAGGGGATCGATCACGCGGTCGGGCTGGCCGAGGTCGCAGGGATCGGTGATGCGGTTTCCGCAGAGCGGCCGCTGGCGGTGGTCCACGCTCGCGATGAGGCAGCGGCAGCGCGCGCGGCGGCGGGGCTGCTCGCCGCTTTCGAGGTGGGGGATGCGGATCCTGATGTGGGTTCAGTTGTTTACGAGCGCATCACCCCGAACATATCGACATGAAGAGAGTGGTTTTGCTCGTCATGGACTCCCTCGGCATCGGCGCTGCCGAGGACGCGGGTGATTTTGCAGGCGACGGCTTCGACGATCGCGGATCGAATACCCTAGGGCATATCGCGGAGCGCTGTGCGCGCGGGCTGTGTGACGACCGCGGTCGCAGCGGGGCGCTACATTTGCCAAACCTGACCCGTCTGGGACTCGGCGCCGCCTGCGAGGCTAGTTGCGGGACTTGGCCGGAGGGGCTGGAGCGCCTTCCTGCGAGCGACGGCGGCTTCGCCTGGGCGCGCGAGATCAGCACCGGCAAGGACACTCCCAGCGGCCACTGGGAGATGGCCGGGGCGCCGGTGCTTTTCGAATGGGGCGAGTTTCCCGGTCCCGACGACTGCTTTCCTGCCGAATTGTTAGAGATGATCGCCGAAACCAGCGGCGTGGTCGGCAGCCTCGGCAACTGCCACGCCTCCGGCACCGAAATCATCGCCCGGCTCGGCGCCGAGCACCTGCGCACCGGCATCCCGATCTTCTACACCTCGGCGGACAGCGTCCTACAGATCGCCTGCCACGAGGAAAGTTTTGGCCTGGAGCGGCTTTTGGCCTTGTGTGTGGACGTGCGGTCGGTGCTCGACGAGTGCGGGTTGCGCATCGGCCGGGTGATCGCGCGGCCCTTCACCGGCGACGAAGAGACGGGTTTCGAGCGCACCGAAAACCGTCACGACTACTCGGTTCTGCCGCCCTCTGAGACCGTGTTGCAACGATTGGTCGCATCCGGCGGCGAGGTGATCGGCGTCGGCAAAATCGGCGACATCTTCGCGCACACGGGGATGAGCGAGGAGCGGCGTGCCAGCGGCCACCCGGCGCTGTGGGCGGAGACGCTGGCAGCGCTCGACCGGCTCGGCGACCGCGGGCTGGTGATGACCAACTTCGTTGATTTCGACGCCCTCTACGGCCACCGCCGTGACGTGTCCGGCTACGCCGCCGCGCTGGAGGAGTTCGACGCCGCCCTACCTGAACTCTACGGCCAACTCGGCGATGGCGACTTGCTCATCATCACCGCCGACCACGGCAACGATCCCACCTGGCCCGGCACCGACCACACCCGCGAACACGTGCCCGTGCTGCTGCGCGGCGGCGGCGTGCCGCCAGGCAGCGACTTCGGCGGGCGCGAGACTTTCGCCGACATCGGCCAAACGATCGCCAGTTACCTCGATCTGCCGCCGATGGATTACGGTAAGCCCATTTTCACTTAACAAAATAATAGATACTATGCCCACACCCCACATCGAAGCCGCGCCGGGAGATTTTGCTGATACCGTGCTGATGCCCGGCGACCCACTGCGCGCCAAACACATCGCCGACACCTTCTTCGACGACGCCCGACTAGTGAACAGCGTGCGCGGCATGCTCGGCTTTACCGGCGAATACAAAGGCCGCCCCGTCTCGGTGATGGGCAGCGGCATGGGCATCCCAACGATCTCGATCTACGCTCGCGAACTGTACGTCGAATACGGCGTGCGCAGCATCATCCGCGTCGGCAGTTGTGGTGCGGTGAACTCGGATATCAAGTTGCGTGATGTATTGATCGGCACCGGCGCCTGCACCGACTCCGGCGTCAACCGCGCCCGCTTCGGCGGCTACGATTTCGCGGCCATCGCCGACTTTGAACTCGCCAGCAACGCGGTGGCTGCCGCCGGTCGCCTCGGCGTGCCGGTGCGGACGGGCAACATCTTCTCCGCCGACCTCTTCTACGCCGCCGACCCAAAAATTCTCGACCTGTTGGAAAAAATGGGCGTACACGGCATCGAAATGGAGGCCGCCGGCCTCTACGGCTGCGCCGCAGAATGCGGCGCCAAGGCGTTGGCCATCTGCACCGTCTCCGACCTAATCCGCAGCGGCGAGGCGGCTAGCTCGGAGGATCGCCAAACCTCCTTCGACGACATGGTGCGCGTGGCTTTGGAATCGTTGCTTTAGGGGTGATAGCTCTAACGCTGCCAAAATATTCCCTCGATTTCCAGAAGGGGTTCGATTGCTGGGGAAGGGGCGCCGCCTGGTCATGTTGCGAGTGAGCCCCCCCCCATCCGGCTCTTACTCTTCGTGACCACTACCGGCTGCCTACCCGCAGGCGGATGAACTCCTGAGAGTAATCGCCGATCGGCACCGCGCTGCGCCAGAGCTCCGCTGCCGTGCCATCGCCGTTGTCGGCGCTCGACATGTACACCGTCGTGCCGGGGGTGTCCGACCAGCTCGACTCTATCAGGGCAGTCGTCGTCTGCACTTCGTAGGTCACGTCGTCGGCCGCCAGGTTGCGCTGGTAGGTGATGGTCAGGTATTCACGCTGCGTCCCCGTGCCGTCGTCGAAGACGGCGATGTCGACTTGCGGCAACGCGGCGGTGTGAGGAGCCGCGCCGCTGCTGATGCCCAGCGCGTATTCGAGGAAGGCGCTCAGTCCGTCGCCGTTGTCGTCGGCGTCCGGGTCGCCGGTGAAGGCCGTCGCGTCGCCCGTCCCCGGGCTGCCGCCCGTCGCGACGCTGGAACGCCAGCTGAACGGGTCAGCCAGCGGCGGCGCGCTCTCCGGGGCGATCAGCGTCAAGCTCGGCCCGTGACCATCGGCTCCAGTCGGCCAGGATGGCCGGTCGTCGTAAACGAACTCATGAACCGTTTCTCCGGCACCGAAAGACAGTTTCAAATTCTCCCCGTTGTTCCTCAGGTTATCGGGTGCGTAGGCACCGGCTATGGGCAACCCCGTCCCGTGGCGCGACTCGAAGGCCGCCGTGTCGCGCACCACCAGCACGGACTCCCCGGGCGCCAGCGCGGTGATCGCGCCATCGATGAAATCGAAATCGATGCCCTTGGTGAAGCGCAGCTCGCTCAGGTCGAGGGTCAGTGTGGTGCTGATGTTCCGCAGCTCGATGTATTCGAAGTCGCTGTTAGAGAAACCAGCATCGACCTCGCTGGTTGTCGCGTTGCTCGGGTGGTACATGATTTCGGTGATCATCAGGTTATTTGTCCAGATGGTCAGATCCGGCACACCGGCGGTGAACTCCACCGGGTCGGACCAGTGTCCCCAGCGCCCGGCGCTGTCTTTGTGCCGCACGCGGGCGCGGTAGGTCTGGCCGGCGCGGACGGCCAGTGGCGAGTAATGATAAGTCGGATCGAAGCTAACCAGCTCGCCCGACTCGGTCGGATTTTCGATCTCGTAGAGATACGGTTCGCCTGCCACATAGGCGGTCACGGTCGGGTTGTACACCTCGGCCACCCGCCACTGCATCGCCGCGAAGGCGGTGCCCCCGGGGCTGCTGTAGGCGCTCGAGGTGAAGCGTATGTCGTTGGTCGGAAAGCCGGCGGTGCCGCTGAAGGTGATGGTCGGCGTCGCGGGGACGTTCGCGCGGTCGGTGAGCAGGTTGGTGGTCATCCAACTGCCGCGCGAGACGATGTAATCTTTGAGGATTTGGATCATGCCGCTGAATTCGTTGTTGAAGGCTGCGTCGTAGTAGAGATCTTTCACCACGATGCGCGGGTTGTTGTCCCAAAGACGGCGGTCGGCGCTAACTAGGGACGGCGCGCCTGGCGTCCATACGTGGCGCACGCTTTCGTCGATCAGACGATACCCCTCGTCGCTGTTGTAGAGCAGATCCATGATCTCACGCACGCGGTTCTGGTAGGCGGTATTGAAGGCCGGGTTTTCTGCCACCATCGACTTGAAATCGTGGTTGCCGGTGCCGAACACGTCGTCCCCCCAGGTCAGGTCGAGATCCCAGGGGTGAACCTCGAACTTGTCGGTCACCGGGTTGTGGTAGTAGTAGTAGTTCTTGCCGTTGGCGATGTCGTAGTGGTGGATGCCCTCGACCACCGCCCGGTAGCTGAGGTATTTTTCGATGTCCAGGTTGTCGTTCCACCACGCTGCGGTGGGCGAGGTGTTGCGGTAGGTGTTGATGAATGCCGAGACGTCGCTGCCGTCGCTGACTTGATCCGGCCCCTGGTTCTTCAAGTCGCCAATGTGCGTTTCGATCTTGTAAAGGTTGCCGTCGGGGAGGTCGTGCTGGTCGAGGTATTGGCCGTCTATCTGCTCTATCGCCAAAAACAGGCCGTAATAATCGCTCTCATACTGGTTCGCTCCGGTGGGGCTAGCCTGGTCGACTACGTAGAACTGCGTGTAGTGGGTCTCGCACGATTCGACGCCACAGAGCTCGAAGAACCGGAAGCTGACCCCTTCGAAAAGACCCTGTTCGCCACGATGCTGAGCGTTGATCAGCTGCACGATGGATGAAAAATTCAGCCTACGCCAACTGGTATCGTATCTCTTGCCGTAGCGGTCGCGCGCCTGGAAGCGGTGGCCGCGCGTGAAGTTGAACTTCCAAAAGTTCTTGCCGTTGTCAAAGCGGCGCCCTCCGCCGCGCGGGCGGTACTGGATGTGGTCGTAGACCTCGCCGTCGTAAACGAGGGTGCCTGGCCAGAGGTATTCGGAGCCGCGGTAGAAGCCGAACTGCGAGTCGTCCACCCAGGTGTTGGTGCTCAGCAGGAAGTAGGTCGGGATGCTGGACATCAGCGCGCCCGGGTGGTTGACTGCGGTGTCGCCGGGGCGGATCACGCCGCTCCAGTCGGGGGTGCCGTCGTAAATGTAGTAGGCGAAGTTCGGCTGCGGGTCGTCGTTGTAGGGCACGGTGATCGTCGTGCCGGAGGTTCCGGCTGCGGTGATCCGGTAGCGCACGAGGCGGCGGTTGAGCTGGAGCGAGCCCGGCAGGGTGACGGTAAACGTCGAGTCGCCGGCCAGGGCGTCGCCGCCGGAGCCGTCATCGAGCATGGCCACGGATGTCCACTCGGCGGGATCCTCGTAGCGCGCGTTCAAGTTCGGCGAGCCGTCGTTGTTGAACTTGTTGTAGCGGCAGAAGTAGTCGCCGGGATCGACGCTTTGGTAGGCGAGGGAGACCGTCCCGACGCCGTCCGACCCGGTGATCCTGGCGGTCACCAGCATGGCTTCGCCGGAGAGGATCGTCTTGTCTTGAAGCAGGATGCGCCCCACTGGCGCGTGGTTCACCTGACGGATCTGTGGCGGCACGTTGGAGGCGAAAGAGGCGTTGGCCGCCCCCGGAGTCGGCGCGTTGCTACCACCACCGGCTCCCGCCGGGATGGTGATCAGTTCCGCGTCGATCGATAGGTCGCTGCCGCCGATGGAGGCGTTGATGCACTGGATCGCGAGGACGTTGACCCCTTCGACTAGGTAGGCCGAGACGCCGCTGATCTCGACGTCTGTCCAGGCGGCCTCGTGGCTGTTGGCGAAACCGTTCGGCGGCGGGAACGGCACCGGGCCGGCATCGACCGAAAAGCGCGCCACTTCGACGCCATTGAGATACACCACCGCACCGTCGTCATAATAGCAACGCACGGTGACCGCGTCCGGCACCTGGCCGGCGGCGATGGTGAATTCCTTGCGCAGGAAGATGCTGATGTAGTTTTGCTGCATGTCGGTGAGCACGGTCGTGTCGTCGCCGTCGCCGAAGCCGATCACTGTGATTCCATCGAGCCAGGCGCCGTCGTCGCCATCGACATAGCCATTGTCCCGCCAGTCCTTGCCCGTGCCGTCCATCGCCGGGTAGGAAGTGCCCTTGCGGTAGCGCCAGTCCGCCCCGGCCGCCACCAGCATCACCGGGCCACCGCCGCCCGGCTCCACGCCGCCCACCGGGAAGCCGGAGGCGCGCCAACTGCCGCCGAGGTCATTGTCGATCAGTGGGTTGATCAGTTCGATCGAGGGGCTGGCGAGCGGCGTGCCGACCTCGTCGCCGACCGTCGGCCAAGGGAAGCCGAGCGCGTAGTCGACCGTGTCGACCAGCGTGCCCGCCGGGTCGCGCAGGGTGATTTTTTCACCGGAATTTTTTAGTTTGGTGCCTGCGGCAAAGGGCCCGAAGGCACCGGCGACCCCGAATTTTGAGAGCATGGTCGCCGGATCCTCGGCTACCACCACGAAGCCGTTGGCGGGCAGGCTGGCGCCGCCGGGAAAGGTGTAATCGATGCCCCTGGAGAAATAGAACCCGCTCAGATCGACAGGGGTCGCGGTTGGGTTATGCAGCTCGATGAACTCGGCGCGCACCGTTTTGTCGTCCTCGTCGTAGTGGATTTCGTTGATCACTACCGAGCCCGCCTCAGAGAAGGCGCAGGTGAGGTACAGCAACCCTGTGATGAGGAGGGGGGGGGCTTTCATGGGGGGTGGGGGACTATGCGCAATATACGAGGGAACACCATATGCTTCAAGTCACGGGTGGTGGGCTCTGTGTTTTGCGAACGCTGCTTGGAATCGGGAATCGCGAGCGACCAGATGCGAGCGACCAGATCGCCCGCTCTGCCGGAACTCGTCCTACTTTGACGTGACGTCCGGGCGTTCCTTCGAGGACATCAAGAGCATCGGAGTGCTCGAGGGTTACGTCGGGCGCAGCATCCACGATTTTCTGGCCGCCTACCTCAAATTCAAAGATTTTGCGCACGGCCTGTGCAACGCGCATCACCTGCGCGAACTCACCTTCGTCGAAGAGCACTCGAGGCGCTTCGCGAAGATTCGTAGCCTGATCACGATCGCGAAAAAAAGATCGGTCGATGTCTACGCGCTCATGCAGAAACTCTTCTCAGACCCAGCCGAAACGGAGAAACCGCTCTTCGAGACCCGAATGGTTACGTTAAATTGCAAATCCCATCATATTTTGCTGGCTATTTGCCAGCAATTGGCTAAAAAATCTGCGGACGGAGTTTAATCAGTCACAATATGAAAATACTTTCCACAACGCTCATTTCTTTAGCCCTCACTGCCGCCGCCTCACAGGGAGCTCTCATTCTCGTTGGTGGCACGACGCTCAACGGTAATTTCAACGCGGACACCTCCGCTACCGATTCGCGCAGCTACTCCGATACGCCCAATTGGACGAACCTCGGTGGGGTAGACAGCATTGAGGCGACACGCGGCAACGTCGCCCTCGCTAACGATACCACGAGGAACTTGGTAGTAAACTTAGATGGTACTCGCATCTCCGGCAACGACACCGGCTATGTGATTGCGACGGGCGACGTCTTCGATATCTCCTACGTATGGCGCGATGCGTTCGGATGGGGAGATGATCTCGACCAAGTCGCCGTCACCCTTTTCACCACGGATAACAACATACTGACCGGCCTACAGGAGATCTTGGTCACGAATCTCTCCGGGTTGAGCACAGTCGATTCCACCTACGAAACGGTAGATAACAACGGGATCTACACCGCGCTCGCCGCAGACGCCGGCAGGACTTTGTTCGTCAGGATCAACGGACAAGTCGGAGTCGTAGCCGACATCGACATCATCGGTTTCGCCCGCCTCGACGATTTCGTCCTCGAGGTCATAGTGGTGCCGGAACCATCGGTCAGCTTGATGGCCTTGTTCGGCGCGGGACTGCTGCTCCGCCGCCGCCGCCGCTAGGAAATTCCACATGGGGGGACAGAAGTCCCCCCATGGAGGGCTCCCTTTCCCTTCTGTTGCGATATATCGGGGTTTGCCCTGCTACCTTGTCGGGGAGCGGGCGACGTGGATCTGGTCTGGATCTCGGGGATGCTCCCGGAAATGAGCTTGGCGTAGCCGCCGGTCGCCACCGCCGGCGCCGAGGATCTCTTTGACCAACCCGCGGTAACCGGTCATCGCGTCGGCGCGCATCGCCGCCTCGGTCGATTTGCCGCTCGCCGCCGCCGGCTCGGCGAGGTCGATCTGCGGAAGCAGCGCCGTGTGGTCGAACATGTAGTCGGTCATCGCCGCCAGCCCCGGCGCACCGTAGAAAAACACCGTCGCGTCGCGTCGCGGGACGAGACCGAAAAGTCGAAGCAGCTTGCGACCACGGTCGAGGCACAGGGAGTCCGTCCACGACGCGAAGATACGAGAAAAAGTCGTCGCCTCGGACTTCATGCACAACGACGAATGGAGCGGAGCGACATAGCCAGACCGGAGGTCTGCCCGTAGGGTGGCTGCGGGTGCGGCTAGCAAACTGGCCTGAAGGTCCTCGATCACACGTCTTGGCTGCACGTCGCCAGCATCCCGCAATACGCCTACTTTGAAGTGACGTCCGGGCGCTCCTTTGAAGACATCAAGAGCGTCGGAGTACTCGAGGCAAGGCGCTCAACTTGCTCGACCGCTTCACCAAATACGAGGATGAAATTTTAGCCTTCCTGCTCTACGGCGTGCCCTTCGACAACAACGAGGCCGAGCGTGACCTGCGCATGATGAAGACGCGCCAGAAGATGAGTGGCTGCTTCCGAAGTCTCGAGTTGGCGAGGCGCTTCGCGAAGATCCGTAGCCTGATCACGATCGAGAAAAAAAGATCGGTCGATGTCTACGCGCTCATGCAGAAACTCTTCTCAGACCCAGCCGAAACGGAGAAACTGCTCTTCGAGACCTGAATGGTTGCCTTTTGTTGCCTCTTATTCTGTTTGTTACTCAACGCGGTATTTGCTGCGTATAGCAATGAATGCCGCCTCCCGTGCGGGCAATGGCGTTCGATTTGATTGGAACGACTTTTTTGTAGAGGCGTCTGATTACCGCAAGTGCAGGCTCGTCCTGTTCAGGATCTCCACAGATAGGAACGTAAGCGATTTGGCCGCCACTCCCGATGTAGAAATTCATATGCACAATGTCGTCCATAAGCGGGAGTTCGATGACCTTGATCCCGTTGGCCAAAAGGACGCGTTTGGCTTCTTGGCAGATGCGATAGTTGATGTCGGTTTTGAGGTCAGTAGTATGCAGTAAAACAGTATCCTTCCGGATGAACTTCAGCAGGCCGTCCACATGCCCATCCGTCGTCTTGTCGGGCATTAGACCGCTCTTGATCCAAATGATCCTGCTGAGCCCCAGCATTGATTTGAGCTCCTCTTCGACTTTTTTCTTGGGCCAGTTAGTGCGATTTTTGTTGAGCACACAAGACTCGGTCACAATCCCCGTTCCTTCGCTAATTTCGATGGCTCCCCCCTCAAGCACAAAATCCGAATGGAAGACGGGCCAGCCCATCGCTTTGGAAATATTATCCCGCGTTCCAACATCATCCTTCCAGCCCTGATATTTCTTCCCCCAGCCGTTGAAGCGGAATCCTGCCGATGCAAGTTTTCCCTGGCTGTTTCGAATCACCATGGGCGCGTTGTCACGCGCCCAGTCGATTCGGTAATTTCCGGGGTGAATTGTCACGTTAGGTATTTTGCCTAGGAGGCTGATGCATTGTGCCTCTTCCTTTGCCAGGCAAAAAATTTCCACAGGCTCATTTTGAGCGATCGCTTTGGCAATATTTACGAATTCCTCGCGCAGTGCTTTTGTCTTCCGTCCATAGCTGTGCGTGGCGGGAAAAATCATCATCGTTCCCCGGTGGGGCGCCCACTCGTTAGGGAAAGTGTATCCGAGACTTTTGGGTGACTCATCCGCCATTGCGATTCCATAAATGCAGGAAAACATGATCAAGAATGCGGGGACTAGTTTCATGTATTGGGTCTCTTTGGCAACGCCCCAGATCGACAAATTCTATGGCCGGGTGAGGTGGGGGCGGACGATTACCGTTGTGAGCCGGGGCGATTGTGTCGCGATCAACGGATGACTTTCAATTTGGGGAGGGACATCTTCAACTCCCCGACGCCTTTGTCGGTCACTTTCGTTTGGGCCAGGATCAGCGTCTGCAAATTCTCGAGACCGACCAGTTCCTTCAATCCAGCGTCTGTTACCTCTGTATTGTACAGGTATAGCACTTGTAGATTTTTGAGGGCGGCCAGCT
>QIKC01000086.1 GCA_003232855.1 Verrucomicrobiales bacterium | reverse complement strand
CTGAGCTATCGGTTAGAAGCCAGCGCCACGCTCACAGGGTTCGCCGACATCGGCAGCCCGTTCACCGCCGGCGGATTTCTCCAGGAACTCAACGTCACCTTAGGAGCCAGCAGCGACTTCGTGCGGGCGCAGAGGGACTGAATCGTTTGCTTGCCCTGCGACAAGTGTTAGGTATTAGCGGAATTTTATCCGCGAAGAGCGCGAAGATTTTGACTTCGAAAAAGGTAACCATTCCGGTGTCTTCTGACATTTTTTCGGGTTTTTGTAATTTAAAGCTGTCGACGGATTTTTTGACAGAATTAACGGAATTTACAGAATTATTGAAGGACGGCTGCGCCGCCGTCGCTGCGCCCTGACGCAATCCCGTTGGGGTAAGGCGGACAGGGCAGCAGAGCTGCCTGTACCCGGCCGCGGTGAGACCGGGAGAGCGGGGGTATCTGCATTCAACATCGCACTCGCCGGGGTCAACGCCCCCAGCTACAGGGCGGCGCGGCATTGGCATTCCTCGCGACAAGTGCCCGCGATAAGTGCCAGGTACTAGCGGAATTTTATCCGCGAAGAGCGCGAAGATTTTGACTTCGAAAAAAAGAAAAAAACAGCGCATCGCTGCCCTTACGCGCTACCGCGTTCTCATACGCCCCCCCCTCAGCCGCTTGTGAACTTCGCATCCTTCGTGCTCTTCGCGGACAGATTCAAAAAAAATCGGTGAACTCAAAGCTGAGGAGCTACTCTTCGAGACCTGAATGGGTTACTTTTTGCCTCATAATCAAACGAAGCACTCACCTCACCGGCGTCCGAATCACCAAGTTGCGGATCTCGGTCATGTCCTCCATCGCGAACTTCACGCCTTCGCGCCCGAGCCCGCTATCCTTCACTCCGCCGTACGGCATGTGGTCGACGCGCCATGAGGGCACGTCGCCGATCACCACGCCGCCAACTTCGAGCGTGTCCCAGGCTTGCTGCATTTTGTAAAGATCGCGGGTGAAGATCCCGGCCTGCAAGCCGAACTCGGAATCGTTGACCTGCTCCAAGGCCTCGCCGAACTCGTCGAACTTGCTGATCACCGCGACCGGCCCGAAGGCCTCTCCAGTGCAGATTTGTTGATCACGCGGCACGCCCTCGAGCAAGGTCGCCTCGAGCATCGCCCCCGAACGCCCGCCACCACAGAGCAGCGTTCCACCGGCGGCAGTCGCCGCATCGATCCATCCCTTGAGCCGCTCCGCCTCGCGCTCCGATATCATCGGCCCGACGAAAGTCGCCTCGTCCTTCGGGTCACCGGCGCGCAACTTGCCCGCTGCGGTGACCAGCCTGTCTCTGAACGCGTCGTAGATGGAGGAGTGGACGATGATGCGCTGCACGCCGATGCAACTTTGCCCCGATTGGTAAAAGGCGCCGAAGATCACCCGCTCCACCGCATCCTCGAGATCGGCATCGTGGTCGACCACCACCGCAGCGTTGCCGCCGAGTTCGAGCACCACCTTCTTCTTGCCCGCCTTGGCCTTCAGCGCCCAGCCCACGCCGGGGGAACCGGTGAAGCTGAGCAACTTGAGACGCGGATCCTCGGTGAACAAATCGGCGCCGTCACGCCGGCATGGAAGAATCGAGAACGCGCCCTTGGGCAGATCCGTCTCCGCCAATGTCTCGGCGATGATCAGCGCGCCGATCGGGGTGCGGCTAGCCGGCTTGAGCACGAAAGGGCAACCGACCGCAAGGGCCGGTGCGACTTTATGGGCGGCCAGATTGAGCGGAAAATTGAAGGGCGAAATGAACGAACAGGGACCGATTGGCACCCGTTTCCACATCCCCCGATAGCCACGCGCGCGCGGCGAAATTTCCAGCTCCTGAACTTCGCCGTTCATACGCACCGACTCCTCACCGGCGATGCGGAAGGTATCGATCAGCCGGGAAACTTCGCCACGGCTGTCGTTGATCGGCTTGCCTGCCTCGATGCAGAGCGCCGCCGCCAGCTCCTCGGCGCGTTCGGTGAAGCGGCTCACGCAGTGGTTGAGCACCGCCTGCCGTTCGTAGGCCGGCATCCGCGCCATCGGCTTTGCTGCCGTAACGGTCGCTGCGATCGCCTCGTCGATATCTCTCGCATCCGCCAGCGCGACCCGGGTCGCCACCTCGCCGGTGAACTTGTCGGTCACCTCCAGATCGGCGTTCGGCTGCCGTGGCTCGTTGGCGAGGTAGAAGGGGTATTGCTTCTCTAACATCGCGTTAAAATTTAGATGTTCGCGCTGCGCTTCGGAAGCTCCACGTTGAGAGTTCGGTCGTTGTCCGAGTAATCGACCGGCACGTCGATGACGTGGACGCCGCCCTCCGCCTGACATTTGCGCAGCAGCGGCACGAAATCATCGGTCGCCTGCAAACGGTAGCCGCTGGCGCCATAACTCTCGGCGTACTTGACGAAACAGGGGTTGCCAAAATCGAGGCCAAAATTGTCGAAGCCCATGTGCGCCTGCTTCCATTTGATCATCCCGTAGGCGCTGTCGTTGAGGATAACGATCACCAGATCTAGGCCGAGACGCACCGCGGTCTCTAGTTCCTGCGAATTCATCATAAATCCGCCATCGCCACAGATCGCCACTACCTTGCGCTCCGGGCAGACAATCTTCGCCCCCATCGCGGAGGGAAGGCCAGCGCCCATGGTTGCCAGCGCGTTGTCGAGCAGCACCGTGTTCGGGCAGTACGCCTTGTAGTTACGCGCGAACCAGATTTTATAGACGCCGTTATCGAGGGCGATGATGCCATCGTCGGGCATCACCTCTCGGATGTCCGCCACCAGTCGCTGCGGGTAGACCGGGAAGCGCGGGTCGTCAGCCCCCTCCGCGACGTGCGCTTCCATCGCAGCTCGCACTTTGAGAAACCAATCAAAATCCCAGTGCGGCTGCGTTTCGAGCGCCTCGTTAATCTGCCAAATACTGTTGGCGATGTCCCCCACCACCTCGACCTGCGGGAAATACACCGGGTCAACCGCCGCCGAACTGAAGTTCACATGGATGACCTTGCGCACGCCCTCAGTCATGAAGAAGGGCGGCTTCTCCACCACGTCGTGCCCAACGTTCAAAATCACGTCCGCGCAGTCGACCGCGCGATGGGGAAAATCGTTCGCGGATAACGCGGCGTTGCCGAGGAAAAGCGGGTGCCGCTCGTCGACCACCCCCTTGCCCATCTGCGTGGTGATAAAAGGGATGCCGAGCCGATCAACGAAGGCCAACAACTGGCGCGCGGTCAGCTTGCGGTTGGCGCCCGCGCCGATCACCAGCAGCGGGTGCTTCGCGGCGGTCAAAAGCTCCACCGCCCGCGCCACCGCCTTGGCCTCGGCCACCGGACGCCGCACCAAGCTCGCCACGACCGGTTCGCGATCCGTCTCCTCCGCCGCGATGTCCTCAGGAAGTTCGAGATGGGTGGCTCCGGGCTTTTCCTCCGAGGCGACACGGAACGCCTCGCGCACCTTGGAGGGGATGTTCGAGCCGCTGGCGATCTGGTGGGTGTACTTGGTGATCGGCCGCATCATATCGACCACGTCGATCACCTGAAACTGCCCCTGCTTGCTGCTCTTGATCGGTTTCTGCCCGGTGATCATCAGGATCGGCATGCCACCGAGCTGGGCATAGGCCGCTGCGGTGACAAAGTTGGTCGCACCGGGACCCAGGGTCGATAGACAGACGCCAACCTTGCCGGTGAGGCGGCCAACCGTCGCCGCCATGAACCCCGCCGCCTGCTCGTGGCGCGTCAGGATAAGTTTGATCGGCGAGCGCGACAGCGAGTCGAGCATGTCGAGGTTCTCCTCCCCGGGGATACCGAAAATATACTCCACTCCCTCGTTTTCGAGAGCCTTCACGAACAGGTCAGATGCTTTCATAGATTAATATTTTAGGTAACTCCACACTGTAACAAAGCGTTGGCAACCTTGACAAAACCGCCGATGTTCGCGCCCTTTACGTAATCGATCCGACCGCCATCGCGGGCGCCGTAAGTCGAGCATTTCTCGTGAATCTCGCCCATGATGCGCTGCAGACGGTCATCGACCTCCTCTAGTGTCCAGTTGATGCGCAGCGAGTTCTGGCTCTGCTCCAAGCCCGAGACCGCGACGCCGCCGGCGTTCGAGGCCTTGCCCGGAGCGTAGAGCAGCGCCTCGCGAAGCAGGTGCTGGGCGCCGAGTTCACAGGGCATGTTCGCGCCCTCGGCGAGCGCGATCAGGCCATTGCCGATCAGCGTCCGCGCGTCGTCCTCGACCAGTTCGTTCTGGGTCGCACAGGGAAAGGCGAGATCCGCTTTGACCGCCCACGGCCTGCCGGGGTGAAACTCGCAACCGAACTCCTCCGCGTATTCGGAGATGCGCCCGCGCCGCACCTCTTTGAGATCCTTTAACCACTCCAACTTCTCCGTGTCGATTCCATCCGGGTCGTGGATATACCCCCCGCTATCGCTGGCGGTGAGCGGTTTTCCACCCAGCGCGATTAGCTTCTCGATGCAGTAGAGCGCCACATTGCCCGAGCCGGAGACGACCGCCGATTTGCCGTCGATCTCATCACCCGCCGTGCGCAACATCTCACGCATAAAATAGACCGCGCCATAGCCGGTGGCCTCCTTGCGGCCGACGCTGCCGCCGAAGTCGACGCCCTTGCCGGTGATCGCCCCGGAAAAAGTGTTAGAGAGGCGGCGGTACTGGCCGAAGAGGAAACCGATCTCCCGGGCGCCGACGCCGATGTCGCCAGCGGGCACGTCGGTGTCGGGACCAATGTAGCGATTTAACTCGGACATCAACGACTGACAGAACCGCATCACCTCGTCGTCGCTCTTACCCTTCGGATTAAAATTTGAGCCGCCCTTGGCGCCGCCCATCGGCAGACCGGTGAGGCTATTTTTAAAGATTTGTTCGAAGCCCAAAAATTTCAGTACGCTCTGCGTCACCGAGGGGTGAAAGCGCATGCCTCCCTTATAGGGGCCAATGGCGTTGCAAAACTGCACCCGCCAGGCGCGGTTGGCGCGAACGTTCCCCGCATCGTCTACCCAGCTGACCCTGAATGAGATGATGCGGTCGGGCTCGGTGAGCCGCTCGAGCAAACACCCCTTCTGGTAGGCCGGAGTTTCGGCGATGAAGGGCAACACGTCAGCCGCCACCTCGTGCACCGCATCGTGAAACTCGGACTCGCCCGGGTTACGTTTGCGCAATCCAGCCATGAAGGATTCGACATCAGTGCAGTGGGTGGATTTCATAAGCTCTTTAGCTCGCGTCGCTTGTGACGCTGTTCGATTGGTGAATATTTCCTCGCCATCGTTTCGGTATTACGCCGCCGACCCGTCCCCGGGCGATACGGCACCCTCCTTTGAATCACAAAATCGACCCACAACGCAACATTTTTCGACGTTTCGGCAAAAATATATCAATCAGACATTCCGCGTACCCATTCAGGTCTCGAAGAGCACGTTAGTCACTCGCTGGGAAAGCGCACCGACTTCAACATCTCTTGGAATACTGGAATCTGGGTAGCGAGCAACTCGGCGTCACCCGCCATCTTAAAAAACCAGCGCGTCTTCCCCTGAGTGATCGAGGCGAGAAAAATGCGTGCGTAGCGCTCGCCATCGATGAGAGGATTCGGGCTAGTCTGGTCAAAGATACCGAAGCGGTAGTTGCCGTGGCTCGCCTCCACAAAGAGGCCGTCCCCGGCCTCCTGCAGCGGCTCGTTGAACCCGAGGGTGGCGCGCCACAGGTTGATGTAGGCTAGATCCTTACCGTCTACCGCACCTAACATGGTGATGGATATATCAACTATGTGCCCCACCTCGTTCTTCACCTCGTAGCTGGCATGGCGCATCGAGCTCTTCGCATCGTAGGCCTTCCAGTCAGGGGCGGGCGTGTAATCGATCGTCGCACCCACCTCGGGCACCGGCGGCGGCACGCGCCCGGTCGGTTTCGAGTCGGGCGAGCAGCCACTGCAGAGCAGTGCGGCGACAACGACAGTGAGCAGGAGCGGTCTCATCATAATTTTTTGTGTGATCCGGCGGCGGCCTTAACAATCCAGCTCGAGATCCCCCTCCGGGATGCAGGAACAGGTGAGGCACGAGCCCGGCGGGCACTTGTAGTTGACCCGACGCGGATAGGACACCTTCCCGGAGACGATGGCGACCTTGCACTGGCCGCAGGCGCCGGAACGGCAGTCGCTGGGGATCGGCACGCCCGCCGCTTCGGCGAAGTCTAACAAATTCCCTACCTCGCCGGTGAAAATTCCCGATTTCTCCGAGCGGGAGAAAGTGATGGTCGCCGGCGCGACACCGACCGCCGCCTTGGCCTTCGGCGGGCCGAAGCGCTCGCTCATGACGTCTTCCTCGGGCACCCCCCAGGCGATCAGATCGTCCTCGACTTGGTTCATCATCGCCTCCGGACCGCAGATGTAGAACCGGTAGTTGTTGCTAGGCAGCAGAGATTTGAATAATTCGACACCCACCCGCCCTTTGTTGTAACGCCCGGGTTGGGAATCTAACAGGCTACTGTCCTGATCGAGCGGGCGCGAGTAGCAGATGTGCAGGTGCAGATTGGGATAGGCGGCGAGCAGGTCGCTCACCCCTGGGAGGAACATTCCCTCGTCGAAAATGACATCCTCCTCGCTGTCGCGAACGCCGTAGAACAGCCAGGTCTCGCGAGTCGGGTTGTCCTCGGCGATGGCGTTGAACATGCTCAGCATGGGCGTGAGTCCGATGCCACCGCCGATGAGCACCACCGGCTCGCTGGCGCTCGGGTCGAGGCTGAACGATCCATCCGGACAGCCCACCAGCAGGAGGTTTCCGAGAGCGCCTCCTTCGTCTTCGACCTGGTCATGAAAGTAGGAAGAACCGACGCCAGGCGGAGCGTCCGGGGCATCGCGCGGGGGCAGGCAACGCTTCACGCTCACCCGGTAGTAGTCGAGGCCGGGACGATCAGAGAGACTGTAGCGACGGGTGAGCGGCTGTTGTTTTCCCGGCAGGTGCAGCTCGAACACCAGATGCTGACCCGGTTTGAAATCCGCCAACTTGAGGCGTGAATCCTTCGGCTTCAGGTAAAAGGAACAGATGCCGCTGGTTCCATGCTCGACCTTGCGCGCGACGACGAAGTTGGCAAAGCCCTTCCACCCCACCTCGCGCTCGCGCGCCTTATCCCATTCGACCCGAGCCGCGCCGAGCTTCGCTTTGAGAAACTCTGACTCCAGCACGCCCTGCTCTGCGAGAAGTTTGCGCCGCCGCGCCCCATCAATCAGGTGGAAACCCGCAGCGACGAACACCGCGATAAGCGTGACCCAACCTGCGAGCTCGAACGGATGTTCTAACATAAACCCTATCAAAATATTCCTCCGATTAGAATCTCACACGCCACTCGGCTCTAACCCCGTAGCCGACGTCGCCTAGAGCCGTATCATCATAAGTGGCACCATAGGCGTCGAGCACGAGGATGTAGTGCTTTCCGAAGCCCTTCTGATAGCGTGCGCCGAACCCCAGGGAAGATTGCCCGTCCCCCTCAGTGGCTAGCCGCCCGCCGAGTTCCAAAACCAACTGTGCCTTCTTCGTCGCATCGAAAAAATGTTGATAGCCCATGCCAAAGCCGAGCGATCCGCCGACACGATTTCCCAGTGGCGTGGCATACTCGCCGATCCCGGGCGATGCGTAAAGGATACCGATCAGCCCCAGCGGCCCGCCCACCGAGGGATCGCGTGCGGCGGAGGAGTAATCTTCCACACCGAGGAAGCTGTTGAAGTAAAAGATGTCGTCGTTGTAGGTCATCGTCTTCGACAACTGCGAGGTCAACAGCCCCCCGGTGCTCACAGCCTCCGTCTCTTCGTCCAAAGCCCAACTGCCGTTGAGGCGGAGTGTCGAATTCCAATGGCCAAAACGGCGCGTCTGGCCGATACCCGCGTAGAGCCCATCGCCCCCCGAAAATTCCGATCCGCTGACGTAGGCAATGTCTAGCTCGTAAGAGGATTTATCGTAGTCTGCAAAGTAGGACAGGCCGTAGATCTTTGCGCCGTCGTCCCTGACGTTGTTGTTGCGGTGGAGTTCGTTGAGCCCGAAGTAGCCAGTGATGCGGGAGGCGCTCGCGCCGAAGCTGAACATCGATGAGCGGGTGATGCCGATGCTATCGATGCTGTCGTCGAGCAAGATCCCGTCCTGGAAGCTCAAAGGCTGGCGACCGATCGAGAACCCGTAGTCGAGATCCTTCTCGTCATTCGGATCGAGATTAGGGAACAGTTCGCCGAAGTCCCCCTCGAAGAACAGCGAGCGGACGCGCGCGCTGAAGGTCTCGTAGAATCCCCTGTCGCGCCCGCCACCGCGGAAGTTGTAACCGGTGAAATCTCCCTCGTCGTCGAGCGGGCGGAACTGAAACAGCAAGCGCTCGGTCGGCGTCAGGTAGAGGTTACCGAACAGGTCGAGGCGGTTCGCCCACTCCGCGACATCGACTGCCCCGTTGTTGAAACTCTGCAGTGAGCTGCGGTATTCGCCGTAGAGGATGAACACGGGTTGCCAGACCGCGCCGGTCGGGATCACGAAGCCTTTGTAGATCTCGCCGCGGGCCAAGAAAGGGTTGCCACCAAAGAGGTTCACCCGCTCAGGCAATTCCACCCCGGCGCCATGGATCCCGTTATCACGGTCGCGCAGGATCCGATTGCGCTCGCGGTTGGAGGGAAAGAGCGCATCCTCGAGCACCTCGGTGATGGGTCTCGGACGCTCGATGAAGTCCTCGCCAAGCTTGTCGAAAGGAATCGCTTCATCGCTGAGGCCGAGCTTCTCGATCTGAGCCGCCTCGGCGGCAGCGGGATCGGCGACCGAGCCGCTATCCGCCGCCAACGAAGCGGATGGCCACAGTGACGCGAGAATCAGGCAGTGGAAGCCGAGCGAAACAGGTGATAAAATATCTCGTTTCAAAGAAAAAATGCTGTGTGAATAAACAGAACGGCGGCCGAGCTTAATCGAAGCTGTCGTCGCCCTCGCTCTCGCTCGGCTCTAGCAACGGGGTGGATTCTAACGGACCGGCATCTTCCGGGAGCGGCGCCGGCGGCAGATCGCCGAAATCAAAATCGAACTCGATACCCCCGGCATCGATGCCGCCGAAGGTTGCGGGATCGCGCCATGGGAACGGCCCCGCTGCCGGCGCCATGATGTCCTTTTCGGAAGGCTTGAAGCTAGTGGTATGCAAGCCCTTTACGGGAAGAGTAACGTCCTTGTCCCAAATCGTCAGGGCACCGCCTCGACGCGACGAATCCTTCGTCGAGCTCGACATGCGATGGCCGTGTACGACGCGCTTGGCCACCTCGCGCGGCGACAGGTTGTAATCGAATCCCGGTCCGGCGATCGCCTTCACCAGATTGACCGGAACCATTTGGCAGATGAAGCGGATCTCGACTCGATATGGAGCCGCACCACTGAGCTGGCCGGATTTGATTTTATACTTCGCCCAACGCTTACCACTCGGCGGCAGTCCCCTCGCCTGTTTGCGCGCCCCTCCGGGTCGCGCCACCAAAATTCCCGGACGGGTGTCCGGGCGGATGTAGGGCAGCGGATCGATCGACTGGTTGACTGCGAGCACTTGCTCGCGCTCGCCACCGCGGAGGTTGCGGGTTAGGAACTTCGACTGCAGGCTGAACAGATAGCGGTCTTCGAGCCAATACTGATCGCTTTTGGTAAGTTTCAGGCCGGCGTCGGCCTTCCATGCGGACGCCTTGAGAGCTCCCCCCAAGCGAGGTGCGTGGGCGTGTACGTAGGACGAGTGGAGATCGAGCACGTCGCCGTTGGGATCAAGCTCACCCGAATGGAGGATGACCCTACCCTGACGATCTGTGACCATGACTTCGAGGTACATCAACCGCTCGGCGTCAAATCCCGTCGGCACGCCGTGACCATCGGTGCCGTTGACCACCTTGACCCGGAATTCGATACCACGCTCGTCGTTGCGCGTGAGTTCGAAGTCGTGCAACTGCAACGCGCGCCGCAAGATCTGGGTACGTTCGACGTGGATGATGTTGAGCAACTTAAACTGGTCGTTGAGTTTTTCGCGCAATATCAGGCGGGCGATGGGATCTTCCCACGGCCAAGGCAAGCCCTTTTCCAGATCGGGCTTATCGATGACCCGTTTTTCGAAGGAGCTCTCCGGATCGCCCCAGCCCTCCTCCCATTTGAACGCAATCAGCTCCTCGAGCCCCACCCTCCTCGTCTTGCCGGTCTTCTCATCGCGCTTTTCATAGTCCCATAACGCCTCGCGCAACTCCCGAGAATGAGGAAAGATCGCCGGGTGGATGATCGAGTAGTCCGGGCCGGCGAACATGTGGTTGGTGCGTTTTCTCGGCGTGGTGGCGAAGCCGTAATTGCCGGTGGCATCATCGCCTTTGACCGCCCAGATATCGCCACCGATGCGCGCCGCCGGGCTAATGGCATAGTTCTCTCTATCGAAGCCGTCGCGGTCGACACGTTTGTCGATCGTGGTCGCGACCGCGCCGGGGATTTTGCCCATGTGACAGTCCTGACAACTCTGTCCCTTTTCGTTGGCCGGCGAGTTTTTATACTGGCTGAAGGCCTCCTCGAGCCGGAAGCCATTGAGCAGATTCACGTCGTGGCAGGATCCGCAGAACCCAGAACTGCTGATCGGGTCGAACTTCGTAATGGTGGCATGTACGTGCTTTTTGCCCTTGGGCAGTTTGCCGCTGTCGTCCTTTCTCTTGATATTGAGTTTATTCTTCACCTCCTCGTGCTGCAGCGTCTCTTGCAAAATCTTATCCCCCTGCGGGCCGAATATGGTGGCGAAGATGTCGCCCTGGTTAACGTGCGTACGCCCGCTGACCTTGCCGTAATTCATTTCGATCCGGTGACAGACCACGCAAGTAATGCCCTCGACCGAGGCCGGGTGGCGCTTGAGGTTGCTGGTAAACAAGGGCTCCTCGCGCTGCATGCCGACCGGAGTGTGACAGCGGATGCAGAAATCGCCATTGGTGCCCGACGTCAGATCGACAATCGCAGCGTGCATGGTGTTGAACACCGGGCTCATCTGCGCGTAGGCGTGAGCGGATACCGACCACTCGCGATAGTGATCCGGATGGCAGTCGGCACAGGTGGCCGCGCTCGGGAAACGCTTCTCAGTCTCCAAGGCCTTGAGAAAGGTCAAGTGGGCTTCGGCAGCGGTGCGGTACACGACCGGAACCTCAGGCTCGGACTTCTCTTCGATCCCATCACCCGCGGGATCGTCGTCGCCGAATAGGTCATCCGTTGCCGCATCACCGCTCCCTTCTGGATCGTCGCCAAAATCGTCGTCGGTCGCCACATCCGCGCCAAAATCGTCATCCATCGCCTCCGAGCCCCCAAAGTTGTCATCGGCGACCACTGCCTCGGTGAGGGCGGCCTCTGCACCTTCCGCCAAAGGGGTAACCTCGAC
>QIKC01000162.1 GCA_003232855.1 Verrucomicrobiales bacterium | reverse complement strand
CTTTCCCGTGCGCACCTGCTTGTAGAAAATCGAGCCCTTGGATTCGCGATAGATCAAAAGCCCGAATAACGCCACCAACGGCGCAGAGATCAGCAATCCCACCAGGGCACCGGCGATGTCGACACCCCGCTTCATCGCGCCGTTCGCTGCCGACTGCGACAGATTCACTAGCCGCGCATCGCCAAGCCGCCGACGTGATGTTTCCTGAACAGTTACTACAGATGTGATGGTAGTTGGGAGAAGTTTCATAAATGTTAAATAAAGGAGTGAGTCTCGTTCTTGTGAAAATTATATCACTTCTCCTCCTCGGCGCAAGGTCATTTATGGTAATTTCCGCATTTATTCGTATCAGATGTGATAAACTGAGGGTTTTAGGTGTTTCCAGCCTCACTCTTGCCACCGTTGGACTAGCAGATAGCATCTGAATCAGAATTATTCGTAGAAGCGAACAGCCACTAGAAGCACCCCACCGAAGCCCACTGGGGCAAAACTCATTTATGAGAACCAAGGAAAAATCGGCCGCACAGAGAGCAGCGGAAGATGGCGTCGACAGCGGAAAACTTCCGTTTGGCGCGCAGGGAGATACTTGCCGAGTGATCGCTGAGAACCCTTTCCCGTCATCCCTCCCCCTCGCGCCCCACCCACGCAGCCACCTCACGTTTCAGCACGCTGAAACCGCATAGCGTCGAAACGTCAACGCTAGACAAACGAGCTATCGCCACGCCTATCCCACGCTGCTCCACAGTCGCGGATTTGGAAATACCAGAGCCACGTTTCGGAGATCCACACCCATCTCGGGGGAAATCGGCCAGATCACCCAAAAACCAGCTCTAATCCATATTGCCCAAAAAAGGTACAATTGTACCTTTTTTGGGCAATGTGGACAGATTGAGGTTCAGCAGAGCTCTCTTTCCTCAAATGGATTTGCAGAGTTACTCCGAACCCCAAGCTTCCGTATTCTGAGGCTATAATTTTCGCGAACAAGCCCCACCTCTATCACAACAATAACGCCGAACTAAAAAACAGCGCTAATGCTTCACCAAATCTAAGCTGTCGGGTTGCGGAGGCAAGAAACCGCAGATTACGCAGATGAACGCGAATTTGAAAAAAAAGCGGCGGAAGCCTCCAATGAATCGGTGTTAATCCGCGTAATCGGCGGTTTAATTTGAATCCGAACTTTAGGCTTGTCCGACCACTGAGCCGCCTAACAAACTTGTGCGCTAGTCCTCGAACTGCCCCACCAAACCACTGACCGTCGCTTTGGCATCGCCGTAGAGCATGCGCGTGTTGTCGCGGAAAAATAGGGTGTTTACCAGCCCTGAGAAACCTGCGCCTTGACCACGCTTGAGAACGAATACTGTCTTCGCCTCGAAAACATTGATGATCGGCATGCCGTAGATCGGGCTGTCCTCGTCATCGACCGCCGCGGGGTTCACCACGTCGTTGGCGCCGATGACGATGGCCACATCGACGCTCGGCATGACGGCGTTGACCGCGTCCATCTCGCACAATTGTTCGTAGGGAACGTCGGCTTCGGCCAATAGCACGTTCATGTGCCCGGGCATGCGACCGGCCACTGGGTGGATGCCGAAACGCACCTCGGCGCCGTTGCGTTCGAGGATTGCCCCTAACTCTTTCACCACGTGCTGTGCCTGTGCCACCGCCATCCCATATCCGGGCACGAACACGACGCTCTGCGCCGCTTCCAACACGAAATAGGCGTCTTCGACACTGATCGCTTTCATCTCACCCTCCACCGCCTTGCCAGAACCTCCACCTGCGGCGCCGAAGCCACCGAACAGGACATTGCCCAGCGTGCGATTCATCGCCTTGCACATGATCGCGGAGAGGATCAGCCCGCTGGCACCGACTAGGCAACCCGCCACCACCAGCACCGTGTTGTTGATGACGAAGCCTGCGGCAGCGGCCGCCAAGCCTGAGAACGAATTCAACAATGCGATCACCACCGGCATATCGCCGCCGCCGATGGGGATCACTGCGAGCACGCCGATCAGCAGTGACAGGCCGACTACCACGTAAAACATCGTGGCCGCCGAAGCTCCCGTCGCTCCGATAGCAAAAGCCACACCGGCGCCGACCAGCACCAACATCACCAGAGCATTGAGCACTTTTTGCCCGGGGAACACTATCGCAGCACCGCCCATCTTCCCGGAGAGCTTCAGCCAGGCAATGATCGATCCGGTGCAGGTGATGCCGCCGATCAGGACGGCGATGGCGATCACCGCCGCCGAAAACCATTCGCCCGCAAGCGAAGTATCCCAGCCGTGAACTTTAACTTTTTCGTACTCCGCCCAACCGACCAACAGGCTGGCCAGTCCGCCGAATCCGTTGAACAGTGCCACCAGCTCCGGCATCCCGGTCATCTGCACCCGCTTCGCCGCGACAAACCCTAACAGTCCGCCAAGCGCCAGCCCGCCGATGATCCACGAGTAATCGAGGCCGCTGCGAGAGAGCGTCGCGACCACCGCGATAAGCATCCCCAGCGAGGAGGTGCGATTGCCGCGCACCGCCGTGGTGGCCGACCCCAGCATTTTGATGCCGTAGATGAAAAGAATCGCTGCGGCGATATAGGCGAGGTTGATGAATAGTTCCACGGGTCTGTTTGCAAAGGGTTAGCCTTTTTTGGCCTTGAACATCGAAAGCATGCGGTCGGTAACCATGTAGCCACCGACGACGTTGACGGTGGCGAGCACGAGTGCGGCAAAGCCCAACCACTTCGACATGTCGCCATCGACCTGTCCGGAGGCGAGCAGCGCACCGACGACGGTGATGCCCGAAATGGCATTGGAGCCTGACATCAGCGGCGTGTGCAACTGTGAGGGAACTTTGGCAATCAGCTCAAAGCCGAGGAAACCGGCGAGCACGAAGGTAAATAATAGGAGAATAAGTTCCATTTTGGGTTGGTTGATTGGAGGATTGGGAAATTCGGGGATTCGGTTATTGGTAAAATGAGCGGAAAATTCTCGTACGGGCGACCCCAATCATCTAATTATCCAATCACCTAATCATCTAATCCCCCCTTAAAGCGCTCGTGAACGATGGCGCCGTCGTGGGTCAACACGCAGCCTTTGAGGATCTCGTCTTCGAGGTCGAATTTGAAAGTCTGCTCTTCTTTGTCCCAGAAATGCTCGAGGAAACTCCCCAAGTTCGCCGAGAACACCTGACTGGCGTGAGTCGGCGCGCGCCCTTCGAAATTGCTCAGGCCGACGATGCGCACGCCGTTGTCAGTGACCACTTCCTCGTCCAGCACGGTGCCCTCGACATTGCCACCCGACTCTGCAGCCAAGTCGATGATCAACGAACCGTGCGACATCTGCGCCACCACATCGGATTTGACCAAGATCGGCGACTTGCGGCCGAACACCTTAGCCGTGGTGATCACCACGTCAGACGCGGCGCACACCTTCGCCTGCGCCTCGCCCTGTTTGGCGATTTGTTCGGGGGTCAGCTGCTTGGCGTAGCCTTGGTCGGTGCCACCGGTATCGCCACCGAGGTCGATACGCAGCGCTTTGGCGCCCAGCGATTCCGCCTGCTCCAACGCTTCATCGCGGACGTCGAAAGCGGTGACGCGGGCGCCGAGCCGCTTGGCGGTGGCGATCGCCTGCAGACCGGCGACGCCGATCCCGATAACGAACACCTTAGACGGCGTGATGGTGCCCGCAGGGGTCATCATCATCGGCAAAATTTTGTTCATGCGCTCTGCGGCATAAATCACCGCTGTGTAGCCGGCGATGTTGGCCTGCGAGCTCAGCGCATCCATCTTCTGTGCCAACGTGGTGCGCGGAACCATCTCCAGACTCACCGCCGTCACTCCCGCAGAGGCCATCGCCGCCATGGTTTCTGGCTCGTTGAACGGATCTAAAAAACTGATGTGCAGCGCGCCCTTTTTCAGCACGCCGATCTCTTCGTTGGAAGGCTTGCGCACACGGAACACGAAATCAGCGCCCGCCAGAGCCGCCGCCCGATCCGTCACCACCTTCGCACCGGCCTCCTCATACTGTGCATCGGGGTGGTCACAACGCCCGCCGATTTCCGTCTCGACCTGAACCTCCAGACCGAGATCGGTGAGATTTTTCGCGGTTTCGGGGGTTAGCGCCGCCCGGGTCTCACGCGGGTCGGTCTCACGGGGTGCGAATACGATCATAAATAAGCGATTAGGCTAGAGAATTGGGCGACTTTGTCCAATCGCAATATCGGCACCACAGGAAAGCGGTCGCCAGAAGGGATATTTAGGCTTTGTTAACCAAAGATGCAAAGCCGAAAAATGCGAAATCGAACTGTCCATACACCGACCGCCGCCACGCTGGCCGCCACCTTGACCGCGCTGATCCTGCCCGCCTGCAGCACTGGATCAGCCGATGCCAGCAAGGCGCCAGCTCAAATTTACGCTACTACGAAGATCCAAATTTCCCCAGCGGAGGCGAAGCAGATCGGCAAGAAAATTTGGCAGAACGAATGTGGCGGCACCGTTTCCGGCCTCACCAGTTGGAACCGGGGCGAATACTTCGCCTCGCTGGGCATCGGCCACTTTATCTGGTACCACGCCGGAAAGCGCGGCCCCTTCGAGGAGAGCTTCCCGCCACTGATACGCTTCCTGGTGGCGCGCGGCGCCACCGTGCCAGCCGTCGCCCGCAGCGCCGCCTGCCCTTGGAAATCGCGAGCGGAGTTCCTCGCCGCAAAAAATTCGCCCGCCATGCGAGAGCTGCGCCAGTTCTTGCACAAAACCATCCCGTTACAGACCGAATTCATCCTGCAACGCCTCGAACGGGCACTGCCGAAAATGCTGTCGAAAGTGCCGGCTGGCGAGCGAGCCAGCATCCGTGGGCGCTTCTACGCCGTGGCGGAGACCGCATCCGGGAAATACGCCCTCATGGATTACGTCAATTTCAAAGGCGAGGGCACCAGTGCCAGCGAACGCTACCGGGGACAGGGTTGGGGCATGCTGCAAGTGCTGCAAGACATGCGTGGCAGCCCGCGCGGGATCGCCGCCGCCCGCGAATACGCCAAGGCCGCTGACCGAGTGCTGACCCGCCGAGTCGCCAACGCCCCGAAAGACGAGAGCCATTGGCTGCCCGGCTGGCGCAACCGCGCAAGAAGCTACGCCCAATAAGCCGCCGCTACCACTCCACCTTCAAACGATAGCGCCCACCGCTCTTGCGCAATTTGACCCATTCTCCAAAGGTCGAGCGCAGTTTTGACGTCTTCATCACCTCATCCAGCGGACCGGCGGCGATAAGCTCCCCCTCTGCCAACAGCGCGGCATGGGTGAAACAGGGCATGATTTCCTCGACGTGGTGGGTCACGAAAATAATCGTCGGCGCCCCGCGTTGACGGGTCGCCAGACGCTCGATGAATTCGAGAAATTCCTCGCGCGCCACCGGATCCAGCCCCGCACAAGGCTCGTCGAGAATCAACACCCTGCACTTTCCCATCAAGGCGCGCCCGACCAGCACCCGCTGCCGCTCTCCTTGCGAAAGCACCCCCCAACGACGGCTTGCCAAATGATCTACCTCCGTCTTCCTCAACACCTTATGCGTCTTTTTACGATCTTCCCGCGAAACAGGTCCCCAGCGGTTGATCATCGCATCCTTGCCACTGAGAACCACATCGAAGGCGCTCTCCGCGGGGTCGATCCGCTGTGCGATGCTGGCGCTGACGATGCAGACATCTTTGCGCAGATCTGTCCACGAGACACCCTCGTCACCGATTAAAATCTCGCCCCGCGTCGGCGGAATGTAGCCAGCGATGGCCATCAGTAAGGTCGTTTTCCCCGAACCATTGCTCCCCAACAGCACCCACTGCTCGCCCTTCTTAATCTTCCAAGACAGCTTGCGCAAAACCAGACGATCGAATTTGATCGATAGCTTGCACACCTCGATAACCGGTTTGATCAGTTTGAGCTTTCTCTTTTTTCCCATTCCTCACCTTGACGGAATTGCCACCGCAGAAAAAGAAAAATCTCAAAATTACAGCGCTTTCGAGCGTTCCCCGCTCGCAGTTATGGCCTTTCCAATCCCCCGCAAAACGTGCTAGGATAAGCCGTTTCACACCCCCTGAGATGATCCGTTTTTTGTTACTTAGCCTACTGTGCGCGCTGTTCACCCCGGCGTGTACGACGCCGCACAGCGACGCCACCATCCTCGCCCCGGAGGGACAGAGCCGCCTAGTGAGGCGCATCAGGGGCGAAATTCACGACCTCGAGCGCCGCACCGGACGGCGCTACCGGGGCCGCACGATCGAGCTGAGACCACCCGTGCGAGCTCGCTATACCGACTGGCGCGGGATGCCCGTCGCCAAGATCCGCGGTCGCCAGCAGGGCGGGCTCACCTCTTGGAAAGTGATCGACCGGCATGCCACGGTCACCTTTGCCCATCGCAAGGGAGCCATCCCGGATTGGTTGGTCCGCCACGAGGCGCTGCACGTCATCCTCCTCAGCAACGGCATCCCCGGCCACCCGCGCAGCTACGCGAAGTATTTCGGCAAAGACTACTGGTGGATGCCCGAGAGCAATCTCCGCCGTGGAGCCTTCTCCAATCGGGAATCCACCGACACGATCTACGCCGCCTGCCCGCTCTGCCCTCCGCAGCGCTGAACTGACAATGGAGAACCGCACCCCCAACTACATCGTCGGCACCGCCGGCCACATCGACCACGGCAAGAGCACCCTCATCGAGGCACTCACCGGCACCGATCCCGATCGACTGCCGGAGGAAAAGGCGCGCGGCATGACCATCGACCTCGGCTTCGCGCAGCTCGAACTCGCCGACCCGAACGCACCGGAAAAGGTTTTCAATCTCGGCATCATCGACGTCCCGGGACATGCCGACTTTGTCAAAAACATGGTCGCCGGGGTCGGCTCCATCGACCTCGCATTGTTTGTTGTCGCCGCCGACGACGGCTGGATGCCACAGTCCGAAGAGCACTTGCAAATCCTCAGCTACCTAGGCGTGCGCTCCGCCGTAGTGGCTCTGACCAAAGCCGACACCGTCGATGATATCGAGTTCTCAGCAGCGACCGTCGCCGAAGCGTTAGAGGGCAGCGCCTTCGCCGGGGCACCCATTATTCCAGTCTGCGCCATCATCGGCGACGGACTGGACGCGCTGCGCGCCGCTCTGGCGACGGCGTTACGGGAAACCCCGCCGCCCACCGACATCGGCAAACCCCGGCTCTCCGTCGATCGCGTGTTCTCGCCACAAGGCGTCGGCACCGTCGTCACCGGCAGCGTGACCGGCGGCCACTTCGCCAAAGGCCAGAAAATCACCCTGCAACCCCAAGGGGTCGAAGCAGGCGTGCGCGGCATCCAAAGCCACAACAGCGATGCCGGAACCGCAGCGCCCGGCACCCGCGCCGCCCTCAACCTGCCCGACATCGGCATCCGCAAAGGCAAAGCGCGCGAAGGCGTGCGCCGCGGCGATGTCGTCACTGCGGGCGGTGGCGAGAGCGCACGCCGTATCCACGTTTTGTTAGAACGCGGCAGCCGCGACTCGACCGGCGGCAGGCCGATCGAACACGCAGCGCGCGTACGCCTGCACCACGGCAGCGCCAACATCGCCGCGCGCGTACTGTTTTTCGAAAATCGCGAACTGGGCATCGGCGAGAGCGCCATCGCCGAGCTGCGCCTCGACCGCCCCGCCTACACCTTCGCCGGCGACCGCTTCGTGCTGCGCGATTGGTCAAAACGCTTCACCCTCAGCGGCGGCACCGTGCTCGATCCGCTACCGCCCGCGCGCAGCTACCGACGCCCCGAGCAATTCGCCTTCCTGCAACAGCGCGCCGCAGGAGACCCCGCAGCCGGAGTCTACCTCGACTCGCTACTAGCCCGCGAACGCGCCATCCTCGCCGACGGCATCCTCGCCCAATCCCAATTTTCCGCGCCCGAGATCGAAGCCGCCATCGCCGCCTGCGACCTAGTCGCCACCGACGGCTGGCTGCTCGAGCGCCCCTGGTGGAACGACATCTCCGAGGTGGCTGGCCGCCGCATTCAGACCATCCACGAAAAACACCCCGAACGCCCCGGCCTCGACCTCAGCGAGCTGCGCAGCTTCATGAAAAAGCGCCTGCCCGACCCGAAGCTCTTCGACGCGCTGGTCGAAGGACTCGCCGCCGAAGGCTACGTGCGCAGCGGCACCATCATCCGCGCCGCCGCCCACGCCCCGCAACTCCCTCCCGAACTGCGCGCCGCCGGCGACAAGATCCGCAAAGCGCTCGACGCCAACCCCCTCGAACCCCCGAGCCCCAAAGAGCTGGCGAAAAGCACCGCCGAAACCACCGCCCTCAAATTCCTGCTCGAGACCGGCGAAGCCATACAACTCGACGAAAAGGCGATCCTGCTCAGTACCCACTACGCCACCGCCACCACCGCGGTGCAGGCGCACATCCGCAACCACGGCCCCTCCACCGCCGCCGACCTACGCGGCGCCCTCGGCACCACCCGCCGAATCCTCATTCCCTTGTTAGAACACCTCGACCGCCAAGGCGTCACCGTACGCCAAGGCGACTTGCGGGCGCTAACAAAAAAGAAGCACCCGTAGCAAAATTCAAACCCACCTTCCGCTTACCTGCCCACCGATGAGCCACTCCCCTTCCAGCCCAGCCTTTGTCGTCGGCATCACCGGCTACATGGACATCCCCGAATGCGATCAGAAAGCCGTTCGCGAACGGCTGCGCACGGTGTTCCGCTGGCTGCGGGATGACCCGAACAACCCCTCCGACGACGCGGCTGTGCACCAATCTTGGTGGCCGCAACTCGCCAGTGGCGAATCTGGCAACAAATCCATCCCGCTCCCGGGGCTTGGCTTAGCGGGGCAAAGGATCGTGCTATTGACCTCCTTGGCGCCGGGTGCCGACACCCTCGCCGCGCAGATCGCTCAGGAAGAGGGAATCGAGGTACGGGCGCCGCTACCATTCCCCGCGCCGCTATACCGCGAATCCAGTTCGTTCCATGGAACCGGGGTAGTGGCGGACGCACAGGAGCTCTTCAACACTCTGATCACCAACACCTCGCAGCGCATCGACACCTCGCAGCCTATCGACACCTTCCCGGTGCTGCTGGCGAGCGACCTCGACCTCGATCCCACACGCCGCATGGAACAGTTCCAAAGCGACCTTTCCGACCGCGATCGGCGCCACCTCCGTTACCGGGCAGCTGGCGAATTTGTCGCCAGCTACAGCCATCTGATGATCGCCCTCTACGATGCAACGGATGACCAGGCCGCGGATCTGGAGGCGGGAGCCGGTACCGCGACCATCGTGGACGTGCTGCGCCGCGGCCCCACCGCAGGCATCCTGCCCGTCTCGAACCACTTCCCATGGACGGACAGCGGCCCGGCACTCCACCTCCCGACCCGTAGTAACAAACGGATGGAAGCACATAAACCTGCGGTAAACAACGACTGGCTTTCCACCCGCGCACGATTCCTACCGCCCTACCCTCCGAAGTGTGACCGGACATCCCGCCGCACGGCACCGGACGCGACCACCATCGCGGCGAGCTATTCCGAACTCCGCGACAACACACGCCTGCTCTCCGACTACGAAGCGGAGGCGGCAACGACCCCGCGCCGGGAACCGGAAACAGATCTCCACTCGCTGCTCAATGTCCCCGCCCTCACCGCAGCGGGACTCACCGAGAAGGGCAAAAATTTCCTCGAATCGCTGATGCCGATAGCACAAGCCCGCTCGGCCGGGGCGACCATCGCACGGGCTTGCGACAACGGGCGCCAAACGATGATGCGCTCGATGGCGCTGTGCGCCTTCCTCGCCGCGCTCTCATTCCACGGCTTCTCACACTGGCATTTCGCCTACGAAGCAAGCCACCCCACGCTCGATCTCAAAAACGTCGAACAGGGATTTGGCATCGCATTCCTGATCGTTTCCCTCTCGCTCTTGCTGTGCATCATCCTGCGTTACCGACACTACAAACGCAGCAACAAAGAGTGGCTACGTTTCGACGCCCGAGCGATCGCTGAGGGGCTCCGGGTGCAATTCTACTGGGCAGCGGCCGGCATCTCCGCCTCAGTTGCTGCGTGCTACATGCATCGCCAAAAAGGCCAGCTCAACTGGATCCGCAACGCCATCAGCTCACTATCATTCCCCTACGAGCACAGGCAGGAAAAGTTCGACGCGCTGATCGACAACGACCGCAAATTGATCTTGACGGAAGTCGTCAAAGCGTGGCCACAAGCACAGCACCATTTTTTCAAGAAGGCGGTGCCAAAGGCAGAAACGCTGTTACACCGGTTTCATATCCTCGGTTGGGCGCTAACACTCGGCAGCCTAATTCAAGTCGCCCTGATTTTCTGCTGGAAAGCCAGCACCCTGTTTGGTTTGAACCCCCTTCCCCACTTGACGGAACCACTCAAACTTGGCGCAATCGCAGCCACCGCCTTCGCCGCTGCACTCATCTGGGCAGTAGTGTCGCGGCCCAAGTCGCACGCCCCGAAACCCGCACCGCGCCTCCTTGATCGCCTACTCTCGATCGGACGACCACCGGTCACCCTAACCGTCGTCGGGATCATCTCCGCCCTCGTCGCGACAGTTCCTCACCTCGCATTCTGGGCTCCGAAAAGCGATAGCCTTTGGATCATCCTCATCGGCGCCGCCCTCGTCGGCGGAGCGATCATGATCGCCTGGGGAGAAAAGCTCTCGCTAGCCGAACACGCGCGACAGTACGAGTCCATGGGGCACCTATTCGAAAACGCCTGCGCACGCGCTAACGAATTGTTAGACCAATGGAAACCTAATGGCGCGACAGGCGCTATCGACGCCGAATCGGAACTTCAGGGTCTGCTGGCCGATCTCGGCAAAGAGGCGCTCGATGAGAATGCTGCGTGGCTCCTGCTGCACCGCTCGCGACCTCTAGAGCCCTTCCTCGCCGGATAAAATCCCTTCTCCAAGCCATCCATTGCATTCGCAAGCACGGCATCAAAAACCGCATGCCCTGCGGCGACCCCGCCAAACTCCTGCCCGGAACCATCGAGGCTACCGAGCACCACGAATCCGGTGACATTCAAAATCAGCTCTATTTGGGACAGACTCTAATTGAAAACTGTCGACGGATTCTGCGAACGAGTCAAAAATGTCTTGCCACCCCCCCGCGCCTCATAGCAATCTCCCCTGACAAAAAGAGAATCTACTATGCAGACCATCCGCATCTTCATCAGCAGCCCCGGCGACGTCAAAGAGGAGCGCGAAAAATCCAAACAAGTCATCGCCGCCCTGCAGCGGCGCTACGGCGCCCATGCCGAGCTCGTCCCCGTCCTCTGGGAAGACCTCGCCATCCCCGCCACCGCCTCCTTCCAAGAAGGTATCGACTTTGTCCTCTCGGAACGCCAGCGCACCGACATCGCCGTCTTCATCCTCTGGTCGCGGCTCGGTAGCCCGCTCGGTGACGCCATCAGCAAAAAAGACGGCTCGCCCTATCTCAGCGGCACCGAGCGCGAGTTCGACGTCATGCTCTCCGCCTTCGAGCAAAGCGACGACGCGCGCCCGCTCATCCTCGCCTACACCCGCAAGGACGACTCTGGCTTCAACGCCCTGCTCGACGCCCGCACCCGCGACCACGACGCGCTCGAGGAACTCCTCAGCCAGCGCAAACGCGTCACCCATTTCATCAGCGAACGCTTCAAAGACGGGGAGGGGCGAAACCTGCGCGCCTACCACAGCTACCGCGAACCGGTGAGCTTCGCCGACCGCCTGAGC
>QIKC01000050.1 GCA_003232855.1 Verrucomicrobiales bacterium | reverse complement strand
TCTGGTATGTCTGACAGTGATAAATTAGAAGATAGGTTATCCAGTCCGCGGTATATCGCCGATAGGAATCGGGGGAAAAAGCGGAAGAGGCGGAAGAACCGGGATGGTGTCGATCTGGGTTGGGATGAGCTGGCCGCGCCGGCAAAGGGCGGGCGACCGTTTTGGTTGATCGTGTTTGGGGGGATCGGCGTCGTGGTTGCGGTGTGCTTGGTGGTGTGGGTGGCGGCGAAGGTCGGAAAGAGCCCGGTGGCGTTGGCGGAGCCCCGGCAGGTGGTGGTCGATCTTGCGCTGGAGGTGGCGCGGGCGTTTGTGGCAGCGGATGATGTGGAGGAGCGGCTGGTCTTGGTCAGGGAACCGGAGGTGGTGCGCGGCCATCTGGAAGGCTACCCGGAGCAGGCGCGCAGCGGGGCGGTGGAGGATTTGCGGGAATTGGGGCGCAGTGTGGTCGATGGGGTGGAGGTGACCTCCTTCGCCGCGCGCTTCGCCGACGGCTCTTTCCGTATGTTGAGCGTGGTGGACGAGGGGGTGGGGCCGCTGGTGGACTGGGACAGCTACGCGCGCTACGGGTCGATCCCTTGGGGTGATCTGGTCAATGGTGTGGCGGCGGCGGTGGGCGAGGTGCGCGTCTTCGTGCGCCCCGGAGAGCATTTCGGCGGGCGTTTTTTCGATGCGGAACGCTGGGTCTGCTTCCTGTTGGAGACGCCGGATTTCGAGGGCTCGCTCTACGCCTACGCCCCAGCGGGCAGCGATCTGGCGGCGCGGATGCAATCCGCCGTCATGGCCACGCGCGACTTCCGCCAGCATATGACCCTGCGGGTCAAGGCGGAGGGCGGTGGCCTGTTCGAGGTGGAGGAGCTGCTGGCGATGGGCTGGGTGGTGCTGGGCAGTCGATAACGGCCTTGTTTTGACCGCGTTTCGGCGTGTTGCGGAGAATACGCAAGAAAACCGAAAATATCAAAATATCCCGATAAATCGGCTTGCCACGGTAGGGAACCTCGATATATTCGCGCTCCCTTTCGGGGGTGACTGCGCTCTGCGTGGGGGGAGATTTCTTCCCTTGTGTAGCCGACGGGTCGACTTTCTGCACTGGCGATTGGCGCTGCGTGTTGAGCTGTTGTCCCGCTCTTTCGCTTCCCGGGACACCTCGCACGAAATTATGCCAACCATCAATCAACTCGTTCGCTACGGTCGTAAGAAGCCCGTCGAGAAATCCAAGTCACCCGCGCTGGTGAATTGTCCGCAGCGTCGCGGTGTCTGCCTGCAGGTTTATACGCGCACGCCGAAGAAGCCGAACTCCGCATTGCGCAAGGTGGCAAAGGTGCGCCTGACCAACGGCCACGAGATTATTGCCTACATCGGCGGTGAGGGGCACAACCTCCAGGAGCACTCCATCGTCCTCGTTCGCGGCGGTAGGGTGAAAGACCTTCCGGGTGTGCGTTACCACGTCGTTCGTGGCGCGCTCGATACCCTCGGTGTCGATAAGCGCCGCCAGAGCCGCTCGAAATACGGCACCAAGCGTCCCAAAGGTTAGGACAGTCGCTGATACTTTGCCCCGCACTTAGCCAACCCGTTTTTACCACCCACCTCATTCCTACTCTCCCATGTCACGCCGCAGAAGAGTCCGCCATAAAGCCGAGCCCAAGGACGCGCATTACGATAGCGTCTTGGTTGCCAAATTCGTCAACACCGTCATGGGCGCCGGTAAAAAATCGCTCGCCGAGCGCATCGTTTACGCCGCCGTCGAGCGCGCCAACGATGGCAGCGACAACGTCGATCCGCTAGAGATCCTCACCCGCGCAGTGGAAAATTCCAAGCCGCGTGTCGAAGTCAAATCCCGCCGAGTCGGTGGCGCCACCTATCAGGTGCCGCTGGAGGTAGCCACTGGGCGTCAGGAGTCTCTGGCGATCCGTTGGTTGGTCAATTTCGCCCGCGCCCGCCGCGGCACCCCGATGCACGTCGCCCTCTCCAACGAGATTCGTGACGCCGCATCCAACAGTGGCAGCGCCGTGCGCCGCCGCGACGAAATGCACAAGATGGCGCAGGCCAACCGCGCCTTCGCCCACTTCCGCTGGTAAGTCCTTACGCTCCGCCGAACAACTCACCTCATTTTATCTACCGTGTCATCTAATCCCAGTTCGCCGAAGCGCGAGTTCCCGTTGCAGCGCACGCGCAATATCGGGATCTGTGCGCACATCGACGCCGGGAAGACGACGCTCACCGAGCGGGTGCTCTTCTATACGGGAAGCATCCACCGCATCGGCGAGGTTCACGACGGCCAGGCGACCACCGATTGGATGGAGCAGGAACGCGACCGCGGCATCACCATCACCGCTGCCGCCGTGACCTGTTCTTGGGAACAGACCCAATCCGAGGGCGTCTACAAGCTATTCGAGGGCAGCGACCACCGCATCAATATCATCGATACTCCCGGACACGTCGATTTCACCGCTGAGGTGGAGCGCTCATTGCGCGTGCTCGACGGCGCCATCGTCGTCTTTTGCGGCGTCGCCGGAGTGCAACCGCAGTCCGAGACCGTGTGGCGGCAAGCCGACAAATACGAGGTGCCGCGCATTGTCTTCGTCAACAAAATGGATCGCGTCGGAGCTGACTTCGACAAGGTCGTGGACGACGTTCGCGAGACGCTCGGCGCCAACGCCGCTCCGGTGCTGATTCCGATCGGTGCCGAAGACGACCTCTCCGGCCAGATCGACATCATCAACAAGAAAGCGATCGTTTACGCCGACGACGACAAACTCGGCTCGACCTACGCGCTGCGCGAGCTCACCACCGCCGAACTCGAAATCGCCGACGCCGCCTACGCGCAGTTGCTCGAACGGCTCGCCGATGTCGATGAAGAAATCGGCACGCTATTCATCGAAGAGAAGGAAATTTCGATTCCCACCGTCAAAGCGGCATTGCGCCGCGCCACGACCGCCAACAAAATCGTCCCCGTCGTCGGTGGCTCCGCTTTCAAAAACAAAGGCGTGCAGGCAGTGCTCGACACCGTGATCGACTACCTGCCCAGCCCGTTGGACATCGCTGCCGCAGAGGCGCAGGTCGCTGGCGATGATGACGAAAAGATCAAAATCATCACCGACGACAGCGAAAAATTCTGCGCCTTGGCCTTCAAGCTTTGGAGCGAGAAAGGCCGCGGCAAGCTGGTCTTCTTCCGCGTTTACGCGGGCACCGTCTCCAAAGGCGACCAAGTGTTCAATCCGCGCACCCGCCGCAAGGAGCGCATCGGTCGACTGATTCAGATTCAGGCCGACGTGCATAAGGATATCGAGACCTGCTTTGCCGGTGATATCGCCGCCATCGTCGGGATCAAAAACGTCACCACTGGCGACACCCTGTGCAGCCCGGATATCAACGTGTTGTTAGAGCCGCCATCGTTCCCGGAGCCGGTTATCTCCATGTCGGTCGAGCCGCGCACGACGCTCGATCAGGACAAAATGGCGATCGCCCTGCAACGCCTCGGGGAAGAAGATCCCACCTTCGTCGTTAAGACCGACGAGGAGACCGGCCAAACCATCATTTCGGGCATGGGCGAGCTGCACTTGGAAATCATTCAGAGCCGCATGCGCGTCGAAGCCGGTGTCGATACCAACGCCGGCAAGCCGCAAATCGCCTACCGCGAAACCATCACCACCGCCGCCGATGGCGAGGGCACGCTCAAGAAGCAGACTGGCGGCAAAGGGCAATACGGTCACGTGATCCTCAGAGTTAGCCCCAACAAGCGTGGCAGCGGACACAGCATCGACAACAAAGTGGTCGGTGGCACCATCCCCAAAGAATTTATCAACGCCTGCCTGTCAGGTATCAAAGAGTCGATGATCAGCGGCATCATCGCCGGCTACCAAGTCGTCGATGTTCACGTCGATCTGCTCGACGGTTCCTCACACGACGTCGATTCCAACGAGCAGTCATTCAAGATGGCGGCGATCTTCGCCATGAAGGACGCCTTTAACACCGCCGGTTGCGAGCTGCTCGAACCGGTGATGTCCGTCGAGTGTACCACGCCCGAGGAGTTCCAAGGCGACATCATGGGAGACCTCAGTCGCCGCCGCGGGCGCATCGGTCAGATCGGTACCCGGAACAACGCCAATATCATCAAGGCCGAAGTGCCGCTGGCCGCGATGTTCGGATACTCGACCGACATCCGCACCCTCTCTTCGGGGCGCGCTAGCTATTCCATGGAACCATCCCATTTCGAGACCGTGCCGGCCAAGATCGTCGCCGAACTGGTCGAACAACGCGGTGGCAGTTACGTGCCGAACCCGTCAACCATCAGAGACTTAGAACCCGTATAGACGCCTTTTAGATATGGAAAGCCAAAGTATCCGAATCCGCCTCCGGGCTTACGATCACCGTGCGCTCGACCGCTCGGTCGAAGAAATCGTCGAGACGGCCAAACGTACCGGCGCCAAAGTGGTCGGCCCGATCCCGCTGCCGACACGCATCGAAAAATTCAGCGTCAACCGTTCGCCACACGTGAACAAAAAAGCCGCTGAGCAGTTCGAGATCCGCACGCACAAGCGCCTGCTCGACATCGTCGATCCCACCTCCCGCACGGTGGACGAACTCAAAAAACTCAATCTCCCGGCCGGTGTCGATATCACGATTAAGATCTGACCCCACCGGTTACCGCACAGAACCCCGTTTCGCCAACTAAGTAATTTTAACCGCGCCCCCGCAGAAAACCGCACGCGCTATGAGCATAGGACTTTTAGGAAAAAAGATCGGAATGACCCGAATCTACGACGAAGATGGATCAATGATCCCCGTCACGGTTATCGACGTCAGCGACAACACGCTTCTCCAATCGAAGACCCAAGACACCGACGGATATTCCGCGGTGCAGGTCGGCTTCGATGGGCAGAGGGAATCTCGCATGAACAAGCCCCGCAACGGCCAGTTTAAAAAGGCTGGTTCGGAGCCCAAGCGCTTCGTTCGCGAATTTCGCTTCGACAGCGATGCCGACCTTCCCAAAGAGGGGGACAAGCCCAGCGTCGATATGTTCCAGGACGGCCAGTTCGTCGACATCATCGGCACTACGAAAGGCAAAGGTTTCCAGGGCGTCTACCGTCGCTACAACTTCGGTGGACTACCGCAGTCGCACGGCTCCATGATGCACCGCCGAACTGGCGCCATCGGTGCCGGCTCGACCCCGGGACGTGTTTGGAAAAACACCAAGATGCCCGGTCGCATGGGCGGCAAGCGCGTCACCGTTCAGAATCTTAAAGTCGTCAAATCCCGCCCGGAAGACAACGTGTTGCTGATCAGCGGCGCCGTCCCCGGTGCCAAGGGCGGCTATGTTATCATTCGTCCCGCGCTGAAGAAAGCAGCTCCGGGAAAGTAAGACTTAACCCACGAACTTATTCAAGCGATGTCCGCTAACGTTCTCACAATCGACGCTGCTAAGCAGGCCAACATCGGCATTCCCGATGTTCCTGCACAGCAGGCTCTGCACGACACTATCACCGCACTGCGTGCCAACCGTCGCTCCGGCACGGCCAACACAAAGACGCGCGGAGAGGTCGCCGCCACCGGCAAGAAACCCTTCCGGCAGAAAGGCACCGGCAACGCCCGCCAGGGCGGCAATGCCTCGCCAATCCACCGTGGAGGCGGTATCGTCTTCGGGCCGCGTCCGCGCGACTACTCGAAAAGCGTCAACCGCAAGACCAAGCGTCTGGCACTGGGCACCGCCCTGGGCTCGCGCATCGAGTCTGGCGACGTGGTCACCGTCGATTCCTTCGAGGTTCCCGACCACAAGACCAAGAGCTTCCTCACCCAACTCGTCGCCGCCGCCGGCACCGAGAATGCGCTGATCATCTCCGACAAGTTCACCGACGAGACCCATCTCGCCGGGCGCAACATCTCCACTTCCGCCCGCCTGACCGCCTCCGATGTGACAGCCGAACAGATTCTGTTCCACGACAAGATCATCATTACCTCCGGCGCCATGGCCATTCTCGCTAAGCGAACCACCGTCTAACGCAATCGCACGCCCGCAATGAAAGACATTTTCCAAGTCATTAAAACGATCCAGCTCAGCGAGAAGGCGACCCTTCTTGGCGAACTCAACAACGAGTACGTCTTCAAGGTCGACCGCGGCGCCAACAAGCTCGAGATCAAAGAGGCCATCGAGAAGATCTTCGGCAAGAAGGTCGTCGATGTCCGCACCTGTAACTACAAGGGCAAGAAAAAGCGCGAACGCCGTTCCGATTTCGGTCGCACCGCCCACTGGAAGAAAGCTTTCGTCAGACTCAAAGAGGGCGACTCGATCGACCTAGTATAAATCCCCATTTGACCTTACAAGGCCATGGCTCTTAAAAAATTCAAACCATACACACCGTCCAGCCGTTACAAGCAGCTGCCCGGTTTCGAGGAGCTGACCAAGTCGACTCCGGAGAAATCGTTGTGCCGCCCGCTCAAGAAGAGCGGTGGTCGCAATAACCAAGGACGCATCACCTGTCGCCACCGCGGCGGTGGCCACAAACGCCGTTACCGGCTCGTGGACTTCAAGCGTAGCAAGCGCGATGTCGTCGCCAACGTGGAGTCGGTAGAGTACGATCCGAATCGCTCTGCGAACATCGCATTGATCAAATACGAAGACGGGGTGAAAGCCTACATCATCGCCCCCCTCGGGCTCGAGGTCGGAACCAAAGTGCAGGCCGGAGATGCCGTGCCGCCGACCGTCGGCAACGCCATGCCGCTCAGCAGCGTGCCTCTCGGCTCGGAGATTCACAACATCGAACTCGTCCCCAACAAGGGCGGCTGCATCGCCCGCAGCGCCGGTGGCCAAGCGACCCTTTCGAACCGCGAGGGCAAATACGCCCTCGTGAAGTTGCCTTCTGGTGAGATCCGCAAGATCAACGCCGCGTGCTATTGCACTATCGGTCGCGTCGGCAATATCCAGCACGGCGATGTCGTGTCGGGCAAGGCCGGCCGCACTCGCTGGTTAGGGATTCGCCCGACCGTGCGCGGCATGTGCATGAACCCTGTCGATCACCCGAACGGTGGTGGTGAGGGCAAATCGAAATCCGGCGGCGGACGCCAGCACCTGAAGAGCCCTTGGGGGCACGTCAAAGGTCAGAAGACCCGCAAGAAGCACAAGGCCAGCGACAAATTTATCATCCAACGGCGCAAGACTAAGAATAGTAGCCGCCGCGGATAAGTAACTAACCCAATCTTAAAACGTATTATACACCATGGGACGCTCCCTAAAAAAAGGACCTTTTATCGATCAGAAGTTGCTCATTAAGATCGACAAGATGAACGATTCTGGCAAAAAACTGCCGATCAAAACCTGGTCGCGCCGCTCGATGATCAGCCCCGATTTCGTCGGCCATACTTTCCTCGTCCACAACGGCAAGGACTTCCTCAGCGTTTACGTCTCGGAGAACATGGTCGGGCACAAACTCGGCGAGTTCTCACCGACCCGGAAATTCGTCGCCCACGGCGGCGTCGGTAAGAAGTAGTCAACGCATCCATTAACGAACGATGTCATTCCTCAACACCATAGCCAAAGGCTGCTTTACCCTCGTCCTCGCGACCGGGTTCGGCGCTCCTGTGGCCTATGCTCAGAGGGACATCGAACTGGTCGAGGCACGCGCCGCCCTCTCCGCCGCCGTCGCGCTGAGCCGTCAGGCACAGGGCGAGGTAGAGCGCTTGACGCAGGTGAACAAGAACTTGGCCGGCAGCCTGATGGCCGCCAATGTCGAGTCCGAAGAGTTCCGCCGCTCCTACTCCCAAATGCGCAAGCAGATGGAAGCGCTCGGCATCGAAGCCGTGGTCGGTGGCGAAGACGGCATCGAAAACAGGCTAGTGAAAGCCGTCAGCGACTTGCGCCTCTTAGAAGAGGAAAAGCTGAAAATTTCGGAAGCACTCATCACCCTCTCTGACGCGTCATTGCGACTGGTCGAAACCTCCGTGAGCGACAATCCACAGGCGGTCGTAGCGATCGAGAAAGCGGTCGCCGACGCCGATCACGCCCTGGGGCTCACCGCCGCCAGAGCGAGCGGAACATCCGCTGTCGGCACCCTGCATGATAGCCGTGTCGTCAGCGTCAAAAAAGATTACGGAGTGATCGTGCTCAACGTCGGTCGCAACAGCGGTGTGCGCATCGGAATGCCTTTCGACTTGCGCCGCAAAGACCGCCCGGTCGGCAGCGCCGTCGTCGTCGATGTGCGTGAGAATATCGCCGCAGCGCTCTTGAAAAATTTGATATCGGAAGACGACGCACCGAAACCCGGTGATCTCGCTTCCGTCGCTTTTACCAACTGAGGAACCCTTTAGCCATAGAACAACCGATGGAAGTCCGCTCCCTATACCGCTACGCAAGAATCTCGCCACTCAAGGCTCGCGACGTCGCCCGTGAGATCCAGGGTCTCCCTGTTTCCACCGCGCTCGACGTGCTAACCTTCACGCCCCGTAAGGCGGCGTTCCTGATCGGCAAGACCTTGAAATCCGCTTTGGCAAACGCCGAAAACAATCACGATCTCGCCGTCGACACCCTCGTGGTGAAAGAGGCAGTGGTAAATTCCGGCCCGACCTTCAAGCGCTTCAAGCCCCGCGCACGCGGCTCCGCCGGCCCGATTCGCAAACGCACTAGTCATATCACCATCGTCCTCACCGACGAGGCGATTGCCCCCAAGGCAAAGAAAAATGAAAAGCCGGCCGCCGGCGCAGAGACCTCAGAGCAGGCATAGCCAACAGCGCACCGCTCTCCAACCACTCATCACTACTGAATATATACCATGGGACGTAAAGTAAACCCGATCAGCTTCCGCCTCGCCGTCCAGAAGGACTGGCGTTCGAAGTGGTACGCTAACAAACAAGAGTTCACCCATTTCCTCCATGAGGACATCAGGGTGCGCACTCACCTCAAGAAAAAGCTGATGAGCGCCGCGGTCTCCAAGATCGTTATCGAGCGCGCTTGGAACAGCGTCCGCGTCACCCTGTTCACCGCCCGCCCCGGTCTGGTTATCGGTCGTAAGGGATCGGAGATCGAACGCATGAACAGCGAGATTTCGAAAATGTGCTCAGGGCGCGATGTGAAGCTCGACATCTACGAGATCAAGCAGCCGGAACTGGATGCGCAACTTGTCGCGGAGAACGTCGCGGTGCAGCTCGAACGCAGAATCGCCTTCCGCCGTGCGATGAAGCGCGCCATCCAGACGACTATGGACTTCGGCGCCGAGGGCGTTCGTATCCGTTGCGGCGGCCGTCTCGGCGGCGCCGACATCGCCCGCGCCGAGTGGTATCGCAAAGGCAAAGTGCCGTTGCAGACCCTGCGCGTTCCCATCGACTACGGTTTCGCCGAGGCGCGCACCGGATATGGGATCATCGGCGTCAAATGCTGGATCAATAAGAAAGAAGATTCCGAGAAGCCGAAACGCGAGACCGGTGGCGGTCCGCGCCGACGCCCTCAGAGCAAACGCCCCGCGCCGCGCAGCTAGCGCACAGACGGATATACCCATTCACTCATTTTACCCAACGACCGAGAAAGGATCTGAATCATGCCCTTGATGCCGAGAAAGGTTAAGTACCGCAAAAGCCAGCGAGGCAATCGTGGTGGCAACGCGCAGCGTGGAACACGCCTGAATTTTGGCGACTACGGGTTGCAGGCGCTCGAACGCGACTGGATCAAAAACAACCAGATCGAGGCCTGCAGGGTCACGATCAACCGTTACCTCAAGCGTAAGGGCAAGGTTTGGATCCGCATTTTCCCGCACAAGCCGACCACCTCCCGCCCGCCGGAAACCCGGATGGGTAAAGGTAAAGGCGCCCCGGCCCACTGGGTCGCAGTGGTGCGCCCCGGCCTGATGCTCTTCGAAGTGGGCGGTGTGTCAGAGACACTCGCCCGTGAAGCTTTCCGCCGCGCTGCCAACAAGCTCGGTATCCGCACCCGCTTCGTAAAACGCGGCGTCCTTTAGTCAGGAACGACACCGACCCAAACTGTAATTAAACGACCGCGATGAAAATCAAGGAACTCAAAGAAATGACCAACGAGGAGCTCGCTACCCTGCGACGCGATCTCAAACACGAAACGATCAATCTGCGCGTCCAGCAGCAGAGTGGCCAACTCGAAAATCCCGCCCGGATCAAAGCCGTGCGGCGCACCATCGCCCGTATCGAAACGATACTCTCCGCCCGTAGTGGGAGCGAGGCCGTGGCGACAGAAACCGCTGCGACTGCCAGCTAGAGCCCGGCCACAGACGACAGTAAATTTTTAGAAAAGCACCAATGAGCGAAGAACTAGCCAACGAAACCAAACGCGGCCTGCGCAAAGAGCGGGTCGGCGTCGTGACTTCCGACAAGATGGATAAAACCATCGTCGTCGTCGTCGTCCGCCGTGTCCCGCACCCGAAATTCCGCAAAATCATCAAGCTGACGACGAAGCTCTACGCGCACGATGAAAAGGGCGAAGCGAAGACCGGAGACAAAGTCCGCATCATCGAGACCAAACCGATGAGCAAGAGCAAATGCTGGCGCCTCGTCGAGGTTCTCGCCCACTAGAAACCATTCCACCAACCTTATTTTTCACCCGATAACTCTCTTCTTGCTATGATTCAAATGGAGTCCAAAGTCCAGATCGCCGACAACACCGGTGCCCGCGTCGCCAAGATGATTGGCGTGCTCGGGAAACGCTCTAGGAGCGCCGGGGTGGGGGACGTGATCACCGCGCACGTTCGCGAGGCCACGCCCACCGCCAGTATCAAAAAAGGCGCCGTGGTGCAGGCTGTTGTAGTCCGCACCGCCGCCCCGATCCGCCGCACGGACGGATCGACCCTGCGCTTCGACAAAAACGCGATCGTAATTATCGATAAAGACAAAAACCCGCGCGGCACCCGCATCTTCGGACCGGTCGCCCGCGAACTTCGCGAAAAGAATTTCATGAAAATCGTCTCCCTCGCCCCCGAGGTGCTATGAGCAACGCTAAAACACATGTAAGAAAGGGCGACACCGTCGAGGTGATCTCCGGCAACCATAAGGGTTCCTCTGGAGCGATCCTCCAGGTCTTCCCCGAGAAGGATCAAGTGCTCGTCGAAGGCGTGCGCATGATTAAAAAACACGCCAAGGCGACTCAGGAGATGCCCGATGGCGGCATCATCGAACGCGAGGGCCCAATCCATATTTCCAACGTCAAACTCGTCTCCAAAGCGGCGAAGTAACTCATCATGACACCAACGCTGCTCACCACTTATCAAGAGAAAGCCGTCCCTGCACTCAGGGAAAAGTTCGGCTATACGAACGTCCACCAGGTGCCGAAGATCGAAAAGGTCGTCGTCAACTGCGGCGTCGGCAAAGCCGAGGCCGAGCGCAAGCAGGCGGTTCAGGACGCGCTCGACGAGATCGGTCTGATCACCGGCCAGCGCGGTGTCGCTACCATCGCCAAGAACAGCATCTCGAACTTCAAGCTGCGCGCCGGCGAACAGGTCGGCGCTAAGGTGACCTTGCGCGGAGATCAAATGTATGACTTCCTGCTGCGCCTGATCGGCACCGCCATCCCGCGCATCCGTGACTTCCGCGGCGTTTCGGCCAAGGCCTTCGACGGTCGGGGCAACTACACCCTCGGGGTCAACGACCACACCATCTTCCCCGAAATCGAACTCGATAAGGTCAAACGCGCGCTCGGTTTCGACATCTGTGTCGTCACTTCCGCCAAATCTGACGAGGAGGCGCTCGAACTGCTCCACCTTCTCGGCATGCCCTTCCGAGGGCGTGAGAAAAATGCCGCTGCATAGTCAGCCCAACCCCAATTTCTAAGCCAACCAATTTATTACTACGATGGCCGTCCTAAGCGATCCTCTCTCCGACTTTCTCACCCGCTTCAAGAATGCTTGTCGCGCGGGCAAGGAAGATTTCACAGCACCCTTCTCCAAGATCAAGGCCGAGGTGGCCCGCATTCTGAAAGAAGAGGGCTACATCTGGTCTTACGAGGTCGTCACCGATGGTGATTTTCCCGAGATCAAGATCAAGGTAAAATACCTCGACGGCACCCCGGCGCTCACCGATTTGAAAAAGGAGAGCAAACCCGGCCGCCGTCGCTACGTCGGCTCCCAGGAAATTCCCCGCGTCCTCGGTGGCCTCGGCATCACCATCGTCTCCACCTCGAAGGGGCTCATGACCGGGCACCGCGCCAGAAAAGAAAACATCGGCGGCGAACTGCTCGCCTCCGTCTGGTAGACCTTTTGTCCCATTTTTCAAACCATCGTTAATACCATGTCACGCATCGGAAACCAAACTATCTCGCTCCCCGAAAAGGTATCGATCGCCGTCGCCGACGGCGCCGTTTCCGTCGAGGGGCCGAAAGGCAAGCTCGCCTGGACTCTGCCTGAAAGCATCGAACTCAGTCAGGAGGACGGCACGGTGACGCTCAAGCGTCGCGATGACTCCCGTCAGACTCGCGCCATGCATGGAACTTCCCGCGCGCTCGTCGCCAATATGGTCGAGGGCGTCAATAAGGGATTCTCCCGCAAGTTGGAGATCCACGGTGTTGGTTTCCGCGCCAAAGTGCAGGGCAAGGCGCTCGACCTACAGCTCGGCTTCTCGCACCCGCTCGCGCACCCGATCCCAGAGGGCATCACCGTCACCGTCGAAGAGAACACAAAGATCCTCGTCGAAGGCATCGACAAACACCTCGTCGGGCAGTTCGCCTCCGACGTGCGCGCCTATTACCCGCCCGAACCCTATAAAGGCAAGGGAGTTCGTTACGCCGATGAACACGTGCGCCGCAAGGCTGGTAAGAGCGTCCAGTAACGAATCCTGAACATCACAGTATCACAATTTCCATGGCTTATATCAATCGCAAAAAAAACCGCCGCCGGGTACACAACCGGATCCGTAAGAAGGTTTCAGGATCCGCTGCACGCCCCCGGCTGGCTGTCCATTTCTCTAACAAGAACGTCTACGCCCAGCTAATCGACGATGATTCCGGCAAGACGCTCGCCTCCGCCTCCACCAAGGACAGGAAGGGCGGGCTCGCCAGTTCGGCCAACGCCGAGACCGCCGCCAAGGTGGGGAAAATGATCGCCGAACGTGGCAAGTCCGCCGGCGTCGATACCGTCGTCTTCGACCGTGGCGGGTTCTTGTATAGTAATAAAGTCAAAGCGCTCGCCGATGCGGCGCGCGAGGCAGGCCTCCAATTTTAGATCGATCACCTATGAGCAGCGAAGAGACACCGAACGCACCCGAGGTCGAGGAGACCAAGGGCACCGATACCCCCGAACAGCCCGCCGTCGCCGAGACCAAGGAACCGGCTGCCGTTGAAGCGACACCTGAGAAGGCTGCCGAAACGACACCTGAGAAGGCTGCCGAAGCAACGCCCGAGAAGGCTGCCGAAGCGACACCCGAGAAGGCTGTCGAGGCGACACCTGAGAAGGCTGTCGAAGCGACACCCGAGAAGGCTGTCGAAGCGACGCCCGAGAAGGCTGCCGAAGCGACGCCCGAGAAGGCTGCCGAGGGCGCCCCCTCGACCACTGTTGCGGTAACGGTCGCCAGCGCCGCCCCGGATGCGGAGGGCGATACGATCCGCAGCTCGACCTACACTCCGCCCGTGGGCGGTGAGCGGTCGGCTTCGTCCGAGCCGGAGAAACCCGAACTCGCCGAGCGCGTCGTCACGATCAACCGCGTTTCCAAAGTCGTCAAAGGTGGACGCCGCTTCAGCTTCAGCGCCCTAGTGGTCGCCGGAGACCGTGCGGGTAAAGTCGGCTTCGGCTTCGGCAAAGCCAACGAGGTCGCCGAATGCATCCGTAAGGCGAGCGAGACTGCCCAGACTTCGCTGGTGCCGATCACCTTACGCGGCACAACGATTCCCCACGAGACCATCGGCGAGTATGGTGGTGGCAAGGTCTTGCTCCGGCCGGCGTCTCCCGGAACCGGGATTGTCGCGGGCACCAGCGTGCGCGCTGTCGTCGAGGCAGCCGGGATCACCGATATTCTTACCAAATCGCTCGGCTCTAACAATCATTTCAACGTCGTCAAAGCGACCCTCGCCGGTTTACGTTCGCTGCGTTCGCGCGAAGAAATCTACAAACTGCGCGGCAAGAAAGTCGCCGATAAGAAGGCTCTCTAAGAAGCCTGTATCCATCAAACCCTAGCCATTCGAAGCCATGCGTCTCCACGATATCAAACCACGCCCCGGGGCAAAACACCGCCGCAAACGTCTCGGAAGCGGCGAGAGCTCAGGCCTAGGTAAGACCTGCGGCCGCGGCCACAAAGGGCAGAAATCTCGTTCGGGGGGTGGTGTTCGCACCAGCTTCGAGGGTGGACAAATGCCCCTCTACCGCCGTCTGCCGAAGCGCGGCTTCAACAACGCCCAATTCAAAACGGTACACGCTGTGGTCAACGTCGGTATGCTCGAAGAGCGTTTCGAGGCGGGCACCGAGATCACCGAAGAGCTGCTGCGCGAGGCACGTCTAATCAAAGGTCGCTATGACGGATTGAAGATCCTCGGCACCGGCGATTTGAGCAAGAAATTTTCGATTACTGCCGACAACGTCAGCGCCTCCGCCAAGGAAAAAATCGAGAAGGCGGGGGGCGCCGTATCGATCATTCCCAAAGTCGAGCGCGGCCCGCGTTTTGATACACCCGATAAGCCGAAGAAGCCTGCGGCGAAGAAAGCTGCGGCTAAAAAGCCTGCGGCGAAGAAAGCTGCCCCGGAAACCACAGAAGCCGCACCGCCTGCCGAAACCCCTGAGGGCGAGACTAGCGAGTAAAAACTGTCACTTGTTTACCGAGAGCCCCGGTCACCGGTCGGGGGCTCTCATTCCACACCACACCGCACCTTGAGTGGCGATACCCACCTAAGGCCGAGATCATGATTTCCGCGTTTGCGAACACCCTCAAGATCCCCGAACTGCGACAGCGCATTCTTTTTACTCTGGCGATGGTCGTCATCGTCCGGATCGGGGCGGCGATCCCCTTGCCCGGGGTGAGCGCCGAAGTGCTGCAGGGGGCGCTCGACGCCGCCAGTAAACGAGGGGCGGATGACTCGACCGGCATGATCGGATCGCTGATCAACGTCTTCAGTGGCGGCGGCTTGAAAAACTGCGCGGTCTTCGCGCTCGGCATCATGCCGTATATCAGCGCATCGATTATGATGCAGCTGCTCACCGCCGTGGTGCCACGCCTCAGCAAGCTCGCCCGTGAGGACGGCGGGCGCTCGAAGATCAACATGTACACCCGCTACGTGACGATTGTCCTCTGTCTCGTTCAGGGCTGGATGTTGGCGCGGTCGCTGGAAAACCCAGCGAACAATATTTTCCTCGCAGATATCGCGCATTACATCGCCGATACCGGAGCGCAACTGGTTCCCGGTTTTGGTTTTTGGTTCGTGATGGTGACGGTGATCGTCATCACCGCTGGCACCATGCTATTGATGTGGATCGGCGAGCAAATCACCGAGCGGGGGATCGGCAACGGTATCTCGCTGATCATCGCCGTGAATATCGTCTCTGCACTTCCGGGCGCCCTTGTCCAAGTCTGGCAGACATATATTAGCGGGGCTGGCGAAGAAGGCGGCGTGACGAAACCGGTGCAGCTTGTGCTGCTGGTGGCGCTGCTGATTCTGGTGATCGCCGCAGTGATCTCCATCACCCAGGCGCTACGCAAAATCACGATCCAGTACGCCAAGCGGGTGGTCGGTCGCAAGGTCTACGGCGGGCAGAGTTCGTTTTTGCCTCTCAAGGTAAACTACGCCGGCGTCATGCCGATTATTTTCGCCCAAGCGATCGTGTTGTTCCCGGCGCAGATTGTTAACTTTGCTTTCCAAGGCAGCTGGGCCGAGCGGTTCGCATCGTCGATGACCACCGGTTGGGTCTACTTCGCCCTCACCGGCGTGCTGATCTTTTTCTTCAGTTACTTCTGGGTGGCCACCATGTTCCAGCCGCAGCAGATCGCCGAGGATCTCAAGAAGAACGGTGGCTACATCCCCGGGGTGCGACCCGGTAAGCCGACGGCGGGGTTCCTCGATTACACCATGAGTCGGCTGACCTTCGCCGGAGCCTGCTTCCTCACCATCGTCGCCCTGCTGCCCTCGCTCATCTCTCGCCAAATGGGCGTCTCGATGACTGTGTCGCAGTTTTTCGGTGGCACCAGTTTGCTGATTTTGGTCGGCGTGTTGCTCGACATCATGCGCCAGGCGGAGACCCATTTGATTCAACGCCACTACGACGGCTTCCTGCGCAAGGGCAAAATCCGCGGTCGCTATGATCGACGTACCGGCACTGCCGGTAAGACGGCGAGCAAGAATACCATGGTGTGGCTCTACACTCTGATCGCCATCATGGTGATCGTCGGAGTCACTTACGCTATCGCCAAAAAGGCCGGCTAGCCGCCCCCGGCTTGCGCTGGTCTACCCGCGCCGCGTAACGATTATCCGATGCCTATTTATCGCGGCAAACAACTCGACGGCATGCGGCAGGCCTGCGGGATGGCACGCGACATCCTGCTCGAGACCGCCGCGCGCTGCCAGCCCGGAGTGACCACCGGAGAGGTGGACGCTTTCGCCGCAGACCTCATGCGCCAGAAGGAGTGCAAGAGCGCCTTTCTCGGTTATCGGCAGAAGAACGGCGGCCCCGCGTTCCCCGGCAATGTTTGTATCTCGGTCAACGATGAGATCGTTCATGGCATCGGCGGCCCACGCACCATCCAGCCTGGGGACATTATCAAACTCGACGTCGGCATTATCAAGGGCGGCTGGGTTGGGGACAATGCCCTCACCGTTCCGGTCGGCGATGTCGGGCTGGAGGTCGAAGGTCTGCTGCGCGCCACGGAAGAGGCCCTGCATATCGCCATCGATTTCGCACGCGACGGGGTCATGTTGGGCGACCTTTGTGCCTCGGTCGACCGCCACGTCAGAGCGGGCGGGTACACTGTCGTGCGCGAATTTGTCGGCCATGGTGTCGGGCGCAAGCTGCACGAGCCGCCGCAGGTGCCCAATTACCGACCGGAGACCAACCGCCCGCGGCTGCGCGCCGGGATGATTTTGGCCATCGAGCCCATGGTCAACCTCGGTGCCGCAGGCATCAAACTTCTCGATGACGATTGGACGGTGGTGACCGCCGATGGCAGCTTTTCTTCGCATTTCGAACACAGCGTCCTCATCACCAAGGGCGATCCCGAGATCCTGACATGGCGAGAACGCAGCATGAGCACCGCCGCTGCTGAATGATGGCTATTGCTCCCATAATTTCCGTGTTCCAGAAGAATTCAAAAACTCCGAAAAATTGGGGAATCCCGGCCTTGCAGGACACCGGAACTATGCTAAAGATTCCGTCCGCTTTTTCCGCGTCAGCCAGACTTTCCCAAGTCGCCCGAAATTCGGGCATTTGCCCAAAATCAGGTTGGCATCGAGGAGCGGATGGTGACGGTGCATGAATAACGAGTGCCGCGTTCCACTAGAGACAAATCAATCAGAGAAATACGATGAAAGTAAGACCGTCAGTTAAACGTTTATGTGAATCGTGCCGGGTGATCCGTCGCGAGGGCGTCGTCCGTGTCATCTGTAAAAACCCGCGTCACAAACAGCGTCAAGGCTAGAACTCTGGCGTCGGCAGCAACTTACCCTATTTGAAAACATGGCTAGGCTTTTAGGAATCGAGATCCCCAACGAAAAACGTATCGAAGCGTCGCTCCCGTATATTTACGGGATTGGTCATTCGATGGCAAAGAAGATCCTCGCCCAGGCGTCGATCGACCCGGGCATTCGCACCGGCGAACTCAGTGACGAGCAACTGAGCAAGATCATCCAGATCGTTAATACCAACGGCATCGTCATCGAAGGCGACCTGCGTCGGGAGTTGCAGGCCAACATGAAGCGCCTGCAGCAGATCAACTGCTACCGTGGCGTCTGCCACCGTCGCGGCATCCCCGTTCGCGGCCAACGCACCAAAACCAACGCCCGTACCCGCAAAGGCGGCCGACGCACCGTTGGCGTCGAGCGCAATCCGAACGCCAAAAAGAGCAAGGTCTAACAAGACCGTTAATCATTTTTCCACGACAACAAATTTCCTACTGACCCATGGCTGACGAAGAACAGGCGAAACCAGAAGAAGAGGCGACCGCAGCAGCGGCCGCTCCCGCAAAGGAGGCGAAACCCGCCACCGAAGAAAAGCCCGCAGCAGAGGCCAAGCCTGCAAAGGAGGCTAAGCCCGCAGCGGAAGCCAAGAAGCCCGCAGCGGAGGCGAAGCCCGCAGCAGAGAAAGCGGCTGACAGCGACGAGCCGAAGAAGGAGCTCACCGCCGCTGAAGTCCTGCTCGAACTGGACGGCGGAGAGGCCGGTGCGCCCAAGATTGTCAAAGCTAAGGGTAGCAAGAATGTTCACTCTGGCATCGTTCATGTGAAGGCGACCTTTAACAATACGATGGTCACCATCACCGATCCGAACGGCAACGTCATCGGCTGGTCGACCTCCGGTAAGATGGGTTTCCGCGGCTCGCGGAAAAGCACCGCTTATGCCGCGCAGGTGGTAGCGCAAGACGCCTGCCGCCAAGCGATGG